>CANRDJ010000005.1 GCA_947629355.1 uncultured Clostridia bacterium | reverse complement strand
GGACAAACCTCGGCATACGAGGCATTCCTCATAGTTCGAGGAATGTCTTTACAAGGTTTGAGGGACAAACCTCGGCATACGAGGCATTCCTCATAGTTCGAGGAATGTCCCTCATTTTAAGTGTTTTTTGCATTCTTCTATTATTTTTGTTTTTGCTTGTTCAAATGGAAGATTTATATTTCCTCCTGCTGCCCTTACATGTCCTCCACCACTAAACATTAAACATATGTCTGATACATTTACATACTCATTAGAACGAAGAGAAATTTTATATCCATTATCCGTTTCTCTCAAAAATATTGAAACTTCTACTCCTTCAACATCCCTTCCTATTTCTACTATTCCATCGTGGTCATTGCTTTCAGCTCCTACTTTTTTCTCATCTTCTTTTGTTATATATGTAAATGTTAATTTCCCATCTTCTAAAAATTCTAGTCTATTAATAGCTATTTGCATAAGTTCAAATCTTGTTTTTGATATTGTTTGTAATACTTTCTTATATATATCAGAAACATTTACTCCCCTATTTAAAAGTTCTGCTACAAATTCAAAGGTTTCTGCTGTTACACCTTTATATTTAAATCCACCTGTATCTGTAATTATTCCTGTAAGAAGACATGTTCCTATTTCTTTATCTATAATTATACCTAATGCTTCTAAAATAATTATTAATATTTGGCTACATGCTGGAGCCATAGGATTAACAAAGTTATAATCTGCAAACATAGTATTTGATCCATGATGGTCTATTGATATTTTAGTATTTGCGTCTTCAAAATATCTTACAAATCCATTTAGTCTTCTTATATCTCCACAATCTAAAGCTATTGCTAAATCATATGTTTCATTTCTTCCTTCTTTTTTTATCTCCTTACTGTTAGGCAAGAATTCAAATGTTCTAGAATATTCTGGTATAATAACATCTACATCTTTTCCTAGTTGTTTAAGTCCTGTATATAATGCTAGACTACTACCTATTGCATCTCCATCTGGCACCTCATGCGTAAGTATTACAATATTTTTCGCCTTATCTATTTCTTCAATAATATTATCTATCGTCATATTATTCTCCTTTATTCTTCTGGTTTAATGTCTTTCATTATATCTTTTAATATTGTGTCTATTTTTTCCCCATATTGCATTGAATCATCTAATTCAAATACTAATTCAGGTGTAACTCGTAAATTTATTTTTTCAGCTATTCTACTCCTAATAAATCCAGAAGAAGATTTTAATCCCGCTAGTGTTTGTTTTATGTTTTTAGAATTAAGTATACTTACATAAACCCTAGCATATCTTAAATCTGGAGAAATTTTAACAGATGTTACACTAATCATTCCTGTTACATTTGAATTAGTAACTTCATAATTAATTATATTGCTAATTTCTCTTTTTAATTCTTCATTTATTCGATTAAGCCTGTTATTTCCGTTTTGCTTTTTCATTTTATCTCCTTTTGCTAATGTATAGGAATACACCTTGATGTTAGGTATTCCTCATAGATTGAGGCATGCCCTACTGTTTTACTTGTTCCATAATATAAGCCTCAATTATATCTCCTTCTTTAATATCATTATAATTTTCAATTTGAATTCCACACTCATATCCTGATGCTACTTCTTTTGCATCGTCTTTCATTCTTTTTAATGATATTAATTTACCATCGTGTATTACAACATTGTCTCTTAATACTCTTACTCCTGCATTTCTTGCAACTTTTCCATTTGTTACATAGCACCCTGCAATTGTTCCAACATCAGAAATTTTAAATGTTTGTCTTACTTCTGCATTACCAATTATTACTTCTTTATATACTGGATCAAGCATTCCCTTCATTGCAGCTTCAACATCTTCTATAGCATTGTATATTACAGAATATGTTTTTATTTCTACCTCTGATTTTTCAGCCATATCTTTTGCTATTGGCTGTGGTCTTACATTAAATCCTATAATTATGGCATTTGAAACATTTGCAAGTGTAACATCGCTTTCTGTTATTGCACCTACATTAGCATGTATTACTTTAACTTTTACTTCATCATTAGATAATTTTTCTAATGATTGTTTTACAGCTTCAACAGAGCCTTGAACATCTGCTTTTACTATAATATTTAATTGTTTTAAATTTCCTTTTTCTATTTGACTAAATAAATCATCCAATGTAACTTTTGTATTGCTATTCAAAGCTTTATCTCTTGCCTGACGTTTTCTTCTTTCCATCAAATGTTTAGCAGTTTTTTCATCTTTTACTTCGTAGAATGTTTCTCCTGCTTCTGGAACTTCTGCAAGTCCCGTTATTTCTACTGGTGTTGATGGTCCTGCCTTTTTAACTTTTTTTCCTTTATCATTTGTCATTGTTCTTATTCTACCTATAACAGAACCAACTAATATTGTATCACCAATATCTAATGTACCACGTTGTACAAGCATTGTAGCTACTGGCCCCTTTGATTTATCTAGTTTTGCCTCTATAACTACACCTTTTGCTTGTTTTTTAGGATTAGCTTTTAATTCTTTCATATCAGCTACTAATAATACCATCTCTAGCAAGTTATCTATATTTATTCTTTTCTTTGCTGAAATTGGTACAAATATTGTGTCTCCTCCCCATTCTTCAGAAACTAAATCATATTCAGCAAGTTCTTGCTTAACTTTATCAGGATTTGCACCTTCTACATCAATTTTATTAATTGCAACAATTATTGGTATTCCTGCAGCTTTAGCATGGTTTATAGCTTCTATAGTTTGGGGCATTACTCCATCATTTGCAGCAACTACAAGTATTGCTATATCTGTTATTTGTGCTCCTCTTGCTCTCATTGCAGTAAATGCTTCATGTCCTGGTGTATCTAAAAATGTAATTTCTCTTCCATTTACCTCAACTTTGTATGCACCAATTGCTTGAGTAATTCCTCCTGCTTCACCTTCTATTACATTTGTTTCTCTTACTGCATCTAAAAGTGATGTTTTACCATGATCTACGTGTCCCATAACAACAATTACTGGTGGCCTTGCTTTTAATTCTTCTTCTTTATCTTCACTATCATCAAATAGTATATCCTCATCTGTAACTACTTCTTTTTTATGTGCAGTTACACCAAACTCCTCTGCTACTAAAAATGCTGTATCAAAATCTAATTCATTATTTATTGTTGCCAAAATTCCATATCCTAGTAATTTTTTTATAATTTCGCTACTTGTTTTTTTAAGTTCTGTACTTAAATCTTTAACTGTAATTGTCTCTGGTATTGTAATATCTGTCAAATCAAATATTTTTTGTTTTACTCTATTTTCACTTTGTTGTAACTTCTTTTTTCCTCTTCTTCCCCTTGTTGTTGTTAAATCATAATAATCAAGCATTGATCCTTCATCAAACATATTTGATAATCTGTTTTCTTGTTTCAAATCTTTTAATTTATGGCTACTTATTTCTTCATATTCATTTCTTCTTGATCTAGAAGATTTTCTATTCGTTCTTTCTTCATATCTATTGTTTTTTTGTTTATCTATAGATTTATTTGAATATTCTCTTATACTTTCTTTTTCAACAATATCTGCAGCCATAATATTTTTAATATTTTTTTCAATTCCTTTTTCATCAAGAGGTCTTTTTCCAAAATTAGATTGTCCTTGTCCGTTTCTATTAAATGGTCTATTATTTTGACCATTTCTATTAAATGGTCTGTTCCCATTATTTTGAAAATCTCTATTAAATGGTCTGTTTGTGTTATTATAATTATTATATTGTCTATTATTATGTCCTTCTCTATTAAATGGTCTATTCACATTATTATATGGTCTTGTTTGACTAGTGATATTATTTCTTTTATCTTGTTGTTTTTCATTTAGTGTATTTGCCTTTTCCTCGCTCTTTTTTAGTGTTTCTTGTGGTTCTGTTTCTATTTTAGTTTCATTTTTAGGTTTTTCTGGAGTGCTCTTCTTTCCAAATAATTCACTTACCGTAAGAGGTTTGCTAGGTTTATTTCTGTATACTATGTTGTAATCAGTTTTTCTTTCTCTTTCAATAAATCCCACATCTCTATTTTGTTTTTTTTCAGCTTTATTTTCTTCTTTTATTTTTTGGTTATTATCATCTGATACAATTACTGCTCTTCTTATAATTACTGGTCCTTCTTTTTTGTCTTTTATTTCTTTTTTTAATCCTGAGAATTTTGATTCTATTTTTTTAGCATCTGCTTCATCTAAACTACTCATATGTGATTTTACATCTAATCCTAATTCTAAAGCTTTTTCTAAAACATCTTTACTATTTACTCCTATTTTTTTGGCTATTTCATGTATTTTTATTTTACCCAATAATATCACCCCCACAATTTGCATTCACTTTAAGTATTTTTTTTGTTTTATTTATCAATAATTACACCCCTTAAATTTTTATAAATTTCTTCATCTATTTTAGTATGGAATACTTTTTCTAATCTCTTTGATTTTATAAGTTTCTCTAAGCAATCTATGTTATCACATATATATGCCCCTCTTCCAGATAACTTTCCAGTTTTGTCTATTGAAATACTACCTTCTTTATTCATAACAATTCTAATAAGACTATGTTTTTCTTTTTTATTATTGCATCCAATACACATTCTTTGTATAATTTTTTTCATACTATTCATTTCCTTCTACAGTTTGTTCATCTTTTTGTTTTTCTAATAATTCTCTAAATTGAGATTCACTCTTTATATCTATTTTCCAATTAGTCAATCTTGCAGCTAATCGAGCATTTTGACCTGCTTTTCCAATTGCTAGAGATAATTGATCATCTGAAACAATAACTTGTGCAAATCTTTCTTCTTCTTTTATATCTACTGCCATTACTTGTGCTGGTAATAATGCTGCAGAAATAAATATTGCTGGATCTTCATTCCATTCTATAACATCTATCTTTTCACCTTTTAATTCATTAATTATATTTTGAATTCTTATTCCTTTTTGACCCACACATGAACCAACTGGATCAATGTTTTCATTTGTAGAATATACTGCAACTTTACTTCTAGATCCCGCATCTCTTGCTACATTTTTTATTTCTATTAATCCTTCATATATTTCTGGTATTTCAAATTCAAATAATTTTCTTACAAAATCTGGATTACTCCTTGAAACTAATACCTGTGGTGCACCTTTTATTCCTTTTTCTACACTTACAACATAAGCTCTTACTTTATCATTTACTCTATACTCTTCAGTAGGTATTTGATCTTTCACAAGCATAATTCCTTCTAACCTTCCCAAATCTAATACTACTGTTCCACCATCTGCCTTTTGTACAATTCCAGAAACTATTTCTCCTTTTCTGTCATTATATTCAGTAAATACCATATTTCTTTCTGCTTCTCTGATTTTTTGTACTATTACTTGCTTTGCTGTTTGTGCTGCTATTCTACCAAAGTCTCTAGGAATAATTTCAAATTCTACTGTATCTCCAACTTTTGCTTCCTTGTTTTTTTTCTTAGCTTCTTCTAAACTAATTTGTAGTGTTTCATCTTCTACTTCATCTACAATTTCTTTTACTGAATAAACTTTTATATCACCTGTTGAACTGTCCATTGTTACCTTTACATTTTCAGCAGAATCAAAATTTCTTTTATATGCTGTTATTAATGCTGTTTCTAATGATTCTAGCAAATATTCCTTGTTTATTCCTCTTTCTTTTTCTAGTTCTTCAATTGCAGTTATTAATTCTTTAGTTTCAATTGATTTCATTTTTTTATCATCCTTTCTTTTACCAGTTATATACTGTTTTTATTTGTGATATATTTTTTCTATCTATTTTTATTTCTTGATTATTTAAAATAGTTATATAATCATTATCAAAATCTTTTAATAATCCTTTGTATTGCTTTTGTCCATTTATTTGTTTAAATAACTTAAGTTCAATTTCTGCTCCTATATTATCTTGCAGATGTTTTTCTTTCCTTAGAACTCTTTCAACTCCCGGAGAAGAAACCTCTAAAAAATATTGTTCTTTGATGTAATCTTCTTTATCCAGTAGTTCTGTTATCACATTGCTTACTTTTTCACAGTCATTTAAATCTATTCCTTTTTTAGAATCTATGTAAATTCTTAAGAAATAGTCTTTTCCTTCTTTTACATATTCAACGTCGTACAATTCATAACCTAAATCATTAATAGGTTTAGATACTAAATTTTCAACTTTTTCTTCTATATTTGCCAAAGTGTTTTCTCCTTTTCAAAAGTTAAGAGTGGGATTTGTTCCCACTCTTCTAGTTATTTTTTCAATTGCTTTTATATTATATACTATTTTTTTAAAAAAATCAAGTTTTTTCCAATAAAAAGTTGCGCTTCTAAATAATGTATAATTACTTCTTATTTATATACAATAATATATTATGAACCAAATTTTATTTACTAGTAATAAATTTAAAAATAGAAAAAAAAAGAATATTAGAAGATTTAAATTTATATTACTTCTTTCATTACTTTTAATTGTTTTTTCATTATCATACTATGTATATAACTATCATATATATAGTAAAAAAGAAGATATGTCTTTAACATTATTAAATAGTTTTAATATTCAACGTTTATATTTAAATGAAAATGATTATGCTTTAATACCATTAAATAATAATCAGGATTTTTTTGTAATAGGCAGTATACAAATTCCATCTATAAAAATAGATTATCCTATACTATCAGATACAAATGATGAATTACTAAAAATTGCTCCATGTAGATTTTATGGACCATACCCAAACAAAGAAGGTAATTTATGTATTGCTGGTCATAATTATGATGATAGTCGTTTTTTTAGTAATTTGCATAAATTAGAACTTGGAGATAAAATTAATATATATGATGCTACAAGTTCTTTAACTACTTATCATGTTTATAAAAAGTATGAAACCAATAAAAGTGATACTTCATGTACTTCTCAAGATACTAATGGAAAAAAAGAAATAACTCTAGTTACATGTAATAATTTTAATAATAATAGATTAATTGTTAAGGCAAAAGAATAACAATTTCAATAATAAAAGGCTATTATATCAAATAGCCTTTATAAATACATTTAATAGTTTTACTATACATTATAATCTCTTATCTTTTTATATGCATATATTGCAGATACACCACATATTGCTATTATTACTATTACTGAATAATCTATTCCTGTATATGGTATTGAAGTTGTTGTATTCGCATTATTATTAGCATTTACTTTAGTGTTGGTATTAGTATTAGTGTTAGTGTTAGTGTTAGTATTGGTATTAGTGTTGGTATTATTTTCTGATTCACCTATTTGCTGAAACTCATTATCAGTTGTGTTGTTAGAATTTTCTAATAATGAATTTAAAGGTTGTGCACCATCTGTTGCAAATGCAGTTGTAGTAATAGCTAAAACTAATGCTATAATTGATATTATACATATAATTAATTCTTTTGTTTTTGACATTTTATCTATCTCCTCTTTACTTTTATAATACTATTATAAATTATTCTTTTATATTTATACAACATTTTTCAAAAAAATGCAATACTTTTTTTAAATTTTTTTTAATTTCTGTTAAGTTTTAATAAATATAAATGTTAAACATTAAATTTAAATAATACTATATCTCCCTCTTGCATTATATATTCTTTTCCTTCTGATCTTACTAAGCCTTTTTCTCTTGCAGAAACCATTGAACCTTCTTTTACTAAATCATCGTATGATACTATTTCTGCTTTTATAAAACCTCTTTGAATATCTGAATGAATTTTTCCTGCTGCAACTGGTGCTTTAGTTCCTTTTTTTATTGTCCAAGCTCTTACTTCTGGTTCTCCTGCAGTTAAAAATGACATTAATCCTAATAAAGAATAACTTTCTTTTATTACTTTGTCTAATCCAGATTCTTTAAGTCCTAGTGCTTCTAGCATTTCTTTTTTATCGTTTTCATCAAGTCCTGTTAATTCTTCTTCTATTTTTGCACATAATGGAATTGCTATTGTATTTTCAGATTTTGCATATTCTTTTACCTTTATTACGTTTTCATCATTTTCTACATCTGCTAATTGTTCTTCTGAAACATTGCATATGTATAAAATTGGCTTTGCTGTAAGAAACATTATTTCTTTTAATATTTCTTGTTCTTCTTCATTAAAATTTAATGTTCTAACAGGTTTTTCTTCTTCTAAATGTTTTTTTATTTTTTCTAAACAGTCGATTTCTGCTTGATATTTTTTATCCGCTTTTAGCATTTTTTTTGCTTTATCTAATCTTTTGTCAACTGTTTCTATATCTGCAAATATTAATTCTAAATTGATTGTTTCTATATCTCTTAATGGATCTATAGTTCCATCAATATGAACGATATTTGGATTTTCGAAACATCTTACGACTTGTGCAATCGCATCTACTTCTCTTATATGTGCTAAAAATTTATTCCCTAATCCTTCACCTTTACTTGCACCTTTTACTAAACCTGCAATATCTACAAATTCAACTATTGCGTGTGTAGTTTTTGCAGCATTGTACATTTTTGTTAAAACATCTAGTCTTTCATCTGGTACAGGAACAACTCCTATATTGGGTTCAATCGTGCAAAAAGGATAATTCGCACATTCTGCACCTGCATTTGTTATGCTATTAAACATTGTACTTTTTCCTACATTCGGAAGTCCTACTATTCCTATTTTCATTTTTATACCTCTTTTTAATACTTTATTTTTAAGGATTGGAGCTTCCAGCCGGAATTGAACCGGCGACCTCTTGCTTACCATGCAAGTGCTCTACCTACTGAGCTATAGAAGCATCTGAATTTTTACAAAATTTGAGGGACACATCTTAGTCTCAGGTATTCCTCATAAATTAATGCATGTCCCTCGTTTTAATCCTCATTCATTATATTTTTACTTGCTTTCTTTCTTATTCTTTGTATTGCATTATCAATAGATTTTACTGGGCTATCCAATTTTTCAGCTATCTTTACATAGCTATCTCCGAGCTGCAAATCTTGTAAGTACCTTTTTTTCAAAATCACTTAATTGTTCATCAATTTTATTTCCTACAAATTTATAATATTCCTTTTTTGTTATTGTATCTAGTGGATCTTCTATTATTTTTGAATTAAAAAGTTCCATTAATGATACATCATCATCTTCTTCATATGCAGGTTTGCTAAGTGATAATGATGAATTTAGTGGCATATGTTTTTGCCTATTTGAAGTTTTGATAGCGGTAATTAGTTGTCTTTCAATACATAAATTAGCAAATGATTTAAATGAATTTTGCTTATCATCTTCGTAGTTTTTTATAGCTTTATATAGTCCTATCATCCCTTCTTGTACAATATCTTCTTTTTCTGCTCCTATTATAAAATACTTGCTTACTTTCATATTTATAAGTTCTTTGTATTTATTGAATAAACACTCTAAAGCCTCTTCATTGCCATTTTTGGCTGATGCTACTAATTCATTATCTGTTTTATTAATTAAATCATTTTCTGTATAATAAGCTAATTTTCTTTCTGCCATATATTTTTTGCCTCCGCTTTATCTTGATTTGACCTTATTATATTAGCTAAATGCACTATTGTCAATACTTTCATTGTATTTTATCTTAGTTTTCTAATATTATTGTTACTGGTCCATTATTTATTAGGCTAACCTTCATATCTGCTCCAAATACACCATTTTGAACATTTTTTACTTTTTCTTTACATTTTTTTATAAAATATTCATACAATTCATTTGCTATTTCTGGTGAAGCCGCATTAATAAAGCTTGGTCTATTTCCTTTCTTGCAGTCTGCATACAATGTAAATTGTGAAATTATTAATAACTCTCCATCAATATCTTTTATAGACAAATTCATTTTGTTATTTTCATCGCCAAATACTCTTAAATTGCATAGTTTTTCTACTAAAAAATCTGCTTGCTCTTTAGTATCTCCTTGACCTACTCCAAATAGAACTAAAAAGCCTTGTCCTATTTTACCTATTACTTTATTATCTACTTCTACTTTTGCTTCAAGAACTCTTTGTACTACTAATTTCATAAAATTCTCCTTATTTAATAAATATATTTATTTGGTATCTACTTTATATTCAATGTCTTCCATAAATGGATGAAGTTCCTTCACATATTTTAATGTTATTATTTGTGTTTTTGGATGTGGTCCTTTACCGCTAAAATTAACAATTTCTCTTGAATAGCAGTTTTTGTTCAACTTACTTAATAAATATCTTGTTCCCAGGTAGGTATAATATATTTGATATCCATCTCTTAAATCTTTCCACATTTGTTCAAAACTGTACTCTTTACTATCCATATTTACTCCCTAATCATTTCTTTAAATTCTTGTTCTGAAATAATTTTTACTCCTAAATTTTCTGCTTTTGTAAGTTTACTTCCCGCTTCTTCCCCTGCTAATACATAATCAGTCTTTTTAGATACTGAACTTGAGGTTTTCCCTCCGAAACTTTCGATTATTTTGCTTGCTTCATCTCGTGTATATTTTTCAAGCGTTCCTGTTAATACAAACGTTTTTCCTTCGAATCTATTATCTATATTTTCTGATTCTTTCAGCTTTGTATTAACATTAACATTTTTGAGTTTATTAATTAAATCTATTGTTTGCTCTTGTTTAAAAAATTCAAATATACTTTGTGCAGTAATATCTCCTACATCATCTGTTTCAATTAAATCTTGTAATGAAGCATTCATCAGTCCATCAATACTTTTAAATTTCTTTGCAAGTGTTTTTGCAGACTTTGTTCCTATATGTCTTATACCTATAGCACATATTAATCTATCCAAATCATTATTTTTACTTTTTTCTATTGCATCTATCAAATTTTTAGCAAATTTTTTTCCATCTTTTTTTAAGCTTTCAATATCTTCTTGCCTTAAATAATATATATCTGCTATTGTTTTTATAAATCCATTATTGTATAATTGTTCTACAATTTTTTCACCTAATCCTTCTATATTCATTCCTTCTTTTGAAGCAAAATGAATTATATTTCTTAGATTTCTTGCTTCACACTCTATTCCAATACATCTTATTGCAGCTTCTCCTTCTTCTCTTATTGCAGGAGCTCCACATACTGGACATATTTTTGGCATCTCAAAAGTTTTTTCTTTCCCTGTCCTTTTATCTTTTAAGACTTTTACAACTTCTGGTATAACATCTCCTGCTTTTTGTATTAAAATATGGTCTCCTATTTTTAAATCTTTTTGTTTTATAAAATCTTCGTTATGAAGTGTTGTTTTAGATATTTTAGACCCTGCAACAACTACTGGCATAAGTATTGCCATTGGTGTAATTACACCTGTTCTTCCAACATTACATATTATATCTTTTAAAATTGTTTCTTTTTGTTCTGGAGGATATTTATATGCAATAGCCCATTTAGGAGTTTTAAAAGTTGTTCCTATCTCTTCCCTTAAATCTAAATCATCAACTTTTATAACTGCTCCATCTATTCCAAAAGGAATTTTTTCTCTTGTTTTACCTATATTCTCTACTTCTTTTATTGCATCTTTTATATTATTACACAAGACCTTTATAGGATTTACATTAAATCCTAATTTCTCCAAATATATAAGTGATTCATAGTGTGATGTAAACTTTATATCATCACTTTTTTGCACATTAAATATATATATATCTAATGGTCTTGACTTAGTAATAGAACTATCTAATTGACGAAGTGAACCTGCTGCTAAATTTCTAGCATTTGCAAATTTATTATCTTCATCTTGCTTTTCATTCAATTGGTCAAAATCTTTTTTAGATATAAATACTTCTCCTCTTACAATTATATCTATTTCTTCTTTTAAGGTCTTTGGTATGGTTTTTATAGTCTTCAAATTTTCTGTAATATCTTCACCAACTTGTCCATTTCCCCTTGTTGCACCTTTTATAAATTTACCATTTTTATATTCTAAAGCAACAGATAAACCATCTATTTTCGTTTCTACAACATACTTTATTTTTGAATTGAATTTTTTCATTCTTTCGTCAAAACTGTATAATTCATCAAAAGAAAACACATCTTGCAAACTTTGAAGTGGCACAACATGTGTTACTTTTTTAAATCCTTCTTTTACAGTTCCACCAACTTTTTGAGTTAGTGAATTTTCATCTATAAATTCTGGAAATTCTTTTTCTAAATTTTTAAGTTCATTAATTAACATATCGTATTCAAAATCTGATATCTCAGGATTATCATCATCATAATACTTTTGTGCATAGTATGCAGTTAGTTTATTTAATTCATCAATGCGTTCTTTTGCCTTATTTTTATCCATTTTGTCCTCCAAAGTTTTAATTTTTGTTTTTATGGGAAAAGGGGTAAGCCCCCTTTTTCCATAATTTTAATCCTTTAATAATTCTTTGCCATTTTTTATATAATCCCAACCCGAGAAAATTGTTGCTATTATTGATATTGTTATTAATACTGTTGCCAAAATATTTATAATATATTCGCCTGTGTTCATATAAACTGATGAACTATATATCATTTCTGGATTTGCAGTTCTGAAAACGAATTGAAAATACGAAAAATTATTTAAAAAGGCTAAAATTATTGCTATCATTTGGGTTGCCGTCTTTATTTTTCCCCAAATGCTCGCAGCAATTACCTCTCCACCTTTTTCTACAGCTACTAGTCTATATCCTGACACTACAAATTCTCTAAACAGAACTATTATTGGTATCCATGCTGGTAATTTTTTATCTTCAACTAATATTAACATTGCAGCTAATACTAATATTTTATCTGCTAAAGGATCTGCAAATTTCCCAAATGCTGTTATTTGATTATTTTTTCTTGCCAGTTTTCCATCTAAGTGATCTGTATAAGATGCTAAAGCAAAGATTGCAACTATTATCCAATTAATAATTGGTATACCTAAAAATGTATTATCTATTCCATTTAAAATTCCAAAATAATACACTATTACCATCAGTGGTACTAATATAATTCTAAAAATCGTTAGTTTATTTGGTAAATTCATTTTTTGCACTAACACCTCTTATACTTATTTGTTTAATTATATAAGATATACATTAATAAAACAATATATTAATTCATATTTTTATTTGTTTTTCAAAAATTACTATTCAAATTTAGTAGAAACAAATAAAATGGTTAGTACTTATTTCTCAATAAGTACTAACCTCAAGATTTATTCAGATTCTGTTTTTACATTTTGTTCTATTCCTATATCCGCATCAGTTGGACATATTTGTATAAATGTGTTTCCATCATTTACTGTTATTTCCTCTCCATTTTCATATTTATACACAGTTTGTCCACTATGTGAAGTTTTTTCCCAAGTAATAGGAACTGCATATCCATTTGAAATATAATATCCACTTCCGCTTCCTATATTGTCTAATTCTTGTCTTCCCTTATTTTCTCCATCATTTAATGTATAATTTCCTACTTTATATACTATTATATTTTTAGCAGTATATTGTTCTCCTGTTTCTAAATCTACATTTGCTTTTCCACTCATACTTCTTTTATATACTTTATTTTCTGCATCATATTCATAACTTGTTGTATGATAATATGAATATTTTAATGTTAATCTATCTGCTACACTTGCATTTTCCTTTGTGCTTAAATCTATTTCTTCTGCACTATAATTTAATAATAAATCTTTTTCTGTATCCCTTGTATATCCTTTTTCTTCAGCATAATTTTTTGCTTTTTCTAAATCAACAAATCCTGTATGTTCATAGTCTCTTTTTAAAGTTTTATCTCTAAAAAATGCTGAACCTTCTAATGCAATTCCATCTAAATCATCTATTCCTTGTCCTATTCTTGAATATGCTTGTGGGCTTCCTCCCCAATGTATGTATATTGCATCATTTTCTTCTGCATAATCAATGAAATAGTGTCTTGCACTTCTAACTGATCCTATTTTTTCTGGATATGTATCTTTATATAATGCCATCATTCTAGTTATTCCACCTTCTGCAATTATTTCATATACTATATATGCATCTTGCAATCCACATTGTGGCCATGCTGCATGATTATTATTTATCATTACTGCATATGGTCTTGTTTTTGAGTTAACATTTACTATTTGCACTTGTGACTCAACTACTTGTGAAGTTTCTTCTGCTGTTGGTTCTGCTTGTTGTCCTTTATTAAATATTTTTAATGCTAATAAAATTCCAGCTATAATTATTAATATTACTAAAATAATTATTAATAATTTTATTCCTCCATTTTTTTGTTTCCCTTTTTTTAATTGTTTTGACCTTTTTCCTTCTTTCATTTACTTTTCATTCCTTTCTTTATTTTAATATTTTTAGTTTTTGAAGTATGTTTTCCTCTTTTTGTCGCATTACTATTTTATCTTGCTCTTCAATGTGATCATATCCCATTAAATGATAAAATCCATGTACTGCCATATATGAAAGTTCTCTTTCAAAGCTATGTCCATATTCTATTGATTGTTCTTTTACTTTTTCTATAGATATTACAATATCACCTAAAATATCTTGGGTTAATTCTGTTCTTTTTTCTAACTCATCCTTTTCAAACATTGGAAAGGATAATACGTCTGTTTCTTTATCGATATTTCTATACTTTTTATTCATTTTTCTTATATGTTGTGGATTAGTAAGAAGTATATTAACATATAAGTTTTTATTTATTAAATCTTCCTCTTTAAAGCATTTTTCTAGAACTTTCGTCAAAATATTAACATATTCTGTATTTTTTTCAATATCTAAAAAATTTATTTCAGCTATATTCATTTTACTATACCTCTTATGCTATTTTTTTATAACTTCCTATTGTTGTTTTATAACTATTTTTTATTTGTCTTATAGCTCCCAATTCTACTAATTTTTGTTTTATTTCTTTTATTATATTTGAATAATTATTTTTACTTTGTTTTAATTTTTTTATATCATTTTTTAGAAATAGAATCTGTTTCTGTTTTGATCGTTCATTAGTATCTTCTATTTCTTTTATTTTGCTATATTCATTCCAAAACTTTTTATATTCTTCTCTTTCTTCTGGCTTGTCCCAATATACTTTTGTTGATAATAGTCTTATATTATAATCTTCTATTAGTTCTATTAATAATTCAAATGTTCTATCTTTTCTAGCTTTACCATCTTGTTTCAAAAGTAATTTTCTGGTATCTTTTATTAGTTTTATATAACACTGCTCCGCTGCAATTAAAGGTAAGCTATGTGTAAATAGATATCTACTAATACCTAATAAAATCATTTTTCTTTTTATTTTATCTCTTTCATCTAACTTTCCAACTAATAAACTTTCATATTTTCCATAATCATCTACAATGTTTTTATATTCATCTTTTTCATCCAGTCTTAATTTAATTGGTAAAATTTCAGATATGTATCCTTCTAATGCACTAAATATTTTATCATATATACTATCTATAGATTCTATTTTACTACTAAATGTATCTGCTAATTGTACAGAATAATTTTTTAATAATCCTTTATATAAAGAATCAATTTTTGATACATAGAATCTGTTATATTTATCTATTGTTGCTTCTTTTTTTAAATTAGTTACAGATTCATAATCTACTTTTAACAAATATTCTTGTTTCTTATACTTATATTCCAAATATTGTTTTTCTTTTAAGCTAACAATTAAATAATATTTACTCAATGCATCTTTTTCAAAATTTGATGCAGTACCGTTTTTTACTTTTTTGTATACAGAATCCATTATATATTTATCTATAGCTTCAAGATATAAACTATAA
Organism: uncultured Clostridia bacterium; assembly: GCA_947629355.1. GTDB lineage: Bacteria > Bacillota > Clostridia > TANB77 > CAG-508 > CAG-452. Next base: position 32,679 of record CANRDJ010000005.1, on the reverse strand, counting down.
ACATCTTCATATTTTTTTAATAAAGCTTCTTTTTTTTCAATATTATCTTCTTCTACTGTTTCTATATAATTATAATATGATTTTATTAGATTATTTCTTTTTATTGAAATCAACATACTATTTATACCTAATTTTGTTGGTATAAGAATTTTTGTAATAGTGCTAGTTATTTTTGAAAAAAATGTTTTGTTTGTGTCTAATACCCTTAGGCTCTTTTGTTCCATAATATCACCCTTTCTTCATTTTTTCCGTATCTTTTACTCTAAATTTTTTCTTCCGTAATGTTAAAACTTATTTTTTTATTAAAAATCACTAGTTTTATTTCAAAAATAAAATTTTTAAAATAGTTTTTATTTTTTACTCTCCTTTATTGTATCATAATTTTAAAATTTTGAAAGAGTTTTGTATAAATTTATTTTAAAATATTTTGTTTGACGTATGCTTTTGTTCCGTAGCCTTTGCAACACATGTATTTCTTATAATTAGTAGTTTCCTTCAAAAGAAAGCGGACACTGATTTTTTCAGTGCCCGTAAAGGAGTTCTATCCAAAAATGGCTTCAGTTGCAAGAACTTCATCTCTGAAAAAAAGCTCTTTCTCATTTCCAGTAGCTTTGAAGAAGATGTTGCCATTACCCACAAATACAGCATCGTCCTCAAGGATAATTACTTGTATTTTTTTACCTGCTAAGTCATACGGTGTAGAAACACTGTACATTTTTTTTAGTTCTTCTAACCTCCATATATCCATAACATCTTTATTGTCGAAGGTTAAATCCTGCTTTTGTTCTATACCATTACTTTTAGTTTTTTCGATAAAAACATAGTAACTACCATTGTAAACTGTTTTTACATGAGCAATTTTTTCAATTTCAATTGACTCGCATTGTGCTTCCTGACAGCATTCATAACTCAGACAACTTTTGCAATTTGGATAATTCTCACATCTTAGATGCTTCCGACATTTTGTTTGTTGCATATAAATATATGCCTCCTTTATAAATTTCTTAACAAGCTTATGCTTATTACTTATAATTTACCATAATTTTTCTTTTATGTCAAATTGATTCCTTTTTTTAAAATACTATTTTTTCTTTATTTCCAATAGTTTCAAGTACTTCATATATAACTTCAACTTCTATATATCCTTCATTTTCATATACATTAACTTGCTTGTTTACTATACTTTCTTTGTTTTCTATTTCTTCTTCTAATTTGCTTTCTAATTGTTCTGTTGCAATTTCTGTAAGCTCTTCTTTGGTATATATTATATTTTGATTATTATATTCATAGTTTGTTATTTCTGTTATTTCAATTGGTAAATAAAAATTTGAAAAAAGCTTCAATTTTTTATTTTCACTTGTTGTATTATAATTTTCAAATTTTGATATATTTTTAAATAAATTTATTCTAAAATTACTAATATTTAAACTGTATTTTTTTTCGCTATTTCCTGTTGAAACTTGGATTTCTTGATTTAAATAAAATTTTTCTTTTTTTGAATACCATACTTTTGCTTCAATGTCAGCTGACGAATGCACATATCTAATTCCTGTATATTTACCTTCCATAGTACCTGAAACTAATATATCTCCTTCTTTTACAATATCTCCCACACTTACCGCTGCTGTTCCATTTTGAACATTTATTTTTGTTATACTTGCGTTTTTATTTGATACTATATTACAATATTCATCTTCATCTATAATTTCAGGTGCTTTATCTGCTTCTTTTATTTCTATAATTGCATTTGTACCTTTCATATTAATTCCAACCCATGCAATATCATCTCTTTGCAGACGTATTTTATTTATAATTAAGTTTGAATCAATTTTATTCTTGTTTGATCCAATTTTTAATCCACTTTGATTTAATAACTCTATTATTTCTTCTTTATTTATTTTACTATTTCCTTTAATTTCTATATTCCATACAAAATTAGATGTTGTAATTAATCCTATTAATATTAGTATGAAAAAAATTATGAATATCTTCCTCTTTCTATATTTATAAAGTATAAATGGTAATCCATTTTTATCTTCTATTTTAACTTTAGATTTAGTTTTTTTTGCAATTTCTTTTAATCTTTTATAATCTTTTATACTAATATTGGCATACAAAACTGTTGATTTTCTTCTTTTGATATTCCATAAAAGAATTTTTTTACTAATACATATATTTATAAATCTTTCTAAAAAATAGCTTTCTACTTTTATATTAACATATCCAATCATGTAATTTAACCAAATTTTTAAGAACAAGTGTATATCCTCCATTTATCTGTTTATTCTTTATCATCACCTAATATTCTATCTATATCAAAACTTTCTATTGTTCCTTTTACTGATATATCATCTTCTGTAACTTGCTCTAAGCTTAAGTTAAATCCATTTATATTAATGTTTCCAATACTAGTACTTACTTTAATATAAAATTCTTCATATTCTAAAATCCCCTTATAGTTTTCTATTAGCATTTCGTCAAATCCAATAATTGTTATTTTTGGTTCTTCACTGGAAATCTCTCTAGGTACTTCTAAGGCTTTATTTATTTTATATGATATTCTACTATTTTTTCTATTTTTCATCTTGACCTCTTTCTTCATAATATAAATTGTTGTTTGTAGAGATAAATTTATTTTCAAATCTGTAGGGGCAGATTCCATATCTGCCCGAAATTTATCTGTTTTCGGGCGGAAATTGATTCCGCCCCTACAACATTTGCAACAAATTTAATTTTATAAATTACAATTTATCTTCTAAATTCGTCCAAAGTTTTAAACTCATATCCCATCTCTTTTATCTCTTTTATACAGCTATCTAATATATTTGAATTGTCTACTGAATTTGCATGTAATAATATGATAGATCCATTGTGAATATTAGATATCACTTTATCTTTTCCATATGTTTCTCTTCCTTGCTTATTTTCATCCCAATCATCATAAGCTAAACTCCACATCGTTGTTTTATATCCAAGATTTTTTATTAAATTTAAAGTTCTTTCACTAAATTCTCCCATCGGTGGTCTAATATATTTCATTTCATAACCAAATTTTTCATATACTCCTATATGCAAATTCATAATTTCTTCTTTTATTTTTTCATCATCTAAATCTGGCATACTTTTATGATTGACTGTATGGTTTCCTACAATATGTCCTTCCTGTATCATTCTTTCTACTAATTCTGCTTGAGTGTTCAAATAATGACCTGTAATAAAGAAGGCTGCTTTAACATTATTTTCTTTTAATATATCTAGTAATCTCGATGTATAACCTGCTTCATATCCTTCATCAAAAGTTAAATACACAAATTTATCCTCACTATTTCCCATTGCAATTCCATCATAATTATCTAGTAATCTTATATTGTTATTTCCTAAATCTGGTTGTTCATGGTTTTCATTTCTTTTTATCCCCCAACCTATTTTCTTATTAGATAAAGTGCCTGTAGAAGTGGTTATAGTAATCTGTCTATTTGAGCTTTTGTTCATAGACATAATACTAAATGTAAATACACACACAATTACTCCCAATACTACATATATTAATTTATATTTCTTCATACTTCTTCCTCCAAATATAATTTGTTTTCATATAAATTATATTACTCTCTGTTTTCATATATGCTAATTTCTATTTTGAAGACTTCCTTTTAAGCAGAAGTTACAAAAAAAGACTATTTTAAATGCAACATTCTGTTACATTTAGAATAGTCTCAACATTATTAATATATTAATTTATCTTTTCTTTTATGTATTTTATAACATCACTTACAGAAACTATTTTTTCTGCGTCTTGGTCTGGAATTTCTATGTCAAATTCTTCTTCTATACTCATAATTAATTCAACTATATCTAAAGAATCTGCTGATAAATCATCTATAAATGTTGAATCTTTTTGTACAATATCTTTACTTACACCTAATTGATCAATTATTATTTTTTTTAATTTTTCAAAAATTTCTTCATCAGACATTTTTTATCACCTCCTTATAATTTCTGTAAATAAAGATTTATTACAAATGCGGCAAGAATGCCCTCTAGTGGCTGTCCCTAAACACCCATTATGTTGTATCCACAGTCTGCGTATATTACTTGGCCTGTTATTGCTTCTGACATTCCACTTAACAAAAATGTTGTGACATCTCCTACTTGCTCAATAGTAACATTTCTATGTAGTGGTGCTTTTTCTTCTACTATAGTAAGTATTGAATTAAAATCTTTTATTCCTTTTGCTGATAATGTTTTTATAGGTCCTGCTGATACTGCATTTACTCTTATTCCTTCTTTTCCTAAGTTTTCTGCTAAATACCTAACACTTGATTCAAGTGCAGCTTTTGCAACTCCCATTACATTATATCCTTCTAGTACTCTTACTGATCCTATATATGTTAATGTCACTAAACTTGCATTTTCATTTAATATTTCTAGTTCTTTTGCAATTCTAGCTACTAGAACAAATGAATATGCACTTACGTCGTTTGCATGACTAAATCCTTCTTTACTTGTGTAAATAAAATCATTGTGCAAATCCTCGGTATTTGCATGTGCTATAGCATGAACTATCCCATCTATTTTTCCATTTTCTTCTTTTATTTTTGTAAATACTTCTTTTACTAATTTATCTTCTGATGCATCATCTAATACATAAGATTTACTACCTTTAAATTCTTTTATTAAACTATCTATTTTATTCTTATTTTCCTCTCCCATATATGTAAAAATTAATTTTGCTCCATTTTCATATGCAGATTTAGCAATTCCGTATGCTATGCTCCACTTATTTCTAATTCCCATTATCAATATTTTTTTGTTTTTTAATAACATTTTAATCTCTCCTTATAAATTCACCCATATTTCTAAATTTTAAATATCTATCTTGAACAATTTCTTCTGCTGTTTTACTTTTCATATCAGAAACTATTATCTTTATCTCTTTTTTTAAATTATTTGATATTTTCTTAAAATCTTCTTCTTCATTTTCGTTTGGTTCTTTTATTATTTTATCAATTACTTTTAAATTATATAAATCCTTTGCTGTTAACTTCATTTTTTCTGCTGCCTCTTCAAATCTAGAAGAGTCTTTCCACAAAATACTACTATATCCTTCTGGCGAAAGTATAGAATATATTGCATTTTCTAACATTAATACTTTATTTGCAACTCCAATTGCTAAGGCTCCTCCACTTGATCCTTCTCCTATAACTATTGATATTATTGGAACTTTCAATTTTGCCATTTCAAACATTGACTTTGCAATTGCTTCTCCGTTGTCCCCTTTCTTCTGCTCCAATTCCTGGATATGCTCCTTTTGTATCTATAAATGTAATAACTGGTCTTTTAAATTTTTCTGCTTGCTTCATAAATCTTACAGCTTTTCTATAGCTTTCAGGATTGGGCATTCCAAAATTTCTTTCTATATTTTCTTTTGTTGTTCTTCCTTTTTGCTCTGCAATTATTGTATAATTTTGATTTTCAATTTTTCCTAAACCACAAACTATTGCTTTATCATCTCTAAAGTTTCTATCTCCATGTAATTCTATAAAATCATCAAATATTTCATCTATATAATCAAGAGATGTTTTCCTTTTAGGATTTCTTGCTATTTCAACCTTTTCCCAAGCAGTAAGCTTTGCACTCTTCATTTTAACTATCCTCCTTGTCTCTTTTATGAAACTGTATTAACTTATAAATAGTCTCTTTTAAGTCTTTTCTTTCTACTATTTTATCTATAAATCCATGCTCTAATAAGAATTCTGCTGTTTGAAAACCTTCTGGCAAACTCTCTCCTATTGTTTGCTCTATAACTCTTTGTCCTGCAAATCCAATCATAGCACCTGGTTCTGCTAAAATTATATCTCCAAGGCTTGCAAATGATGCTGTAACTCCACCATACGTTGGGTCTGTTAAAACAGTAATATATAGAAGTCCTGCTTCGTCCAGTTTTGTTAATGCTGCTGTAGTCTTTGCCATTTGCATTAAAGATATTATTCCTTCTTGCATTCTTGCACCACCTGAAACTGTAAAAATTATAAATGGTAATTTTTTTTCTATTGCTTGTTCAATTGCATATGTAATTTTTTCTCCAACTACAACTCCCATGCTTCCCATTAAAAAGCCACTATCCATAATACATATTACAACTTCTTCTCCGTTAATCTTTCCAGTTCCACAAGCTACTGCTTCTTCAAGTCCTGTCTTTTCTCTTATAGATTTTAATTTTTTAGTGTAATCTTCCATATTTAATGGATTACTTGTTTCAATATTTAAATCAAATTTTTTATATGTATGTTCATCAATTATAAGTTTTAATCTTTTGTTAATATGCATCCTAAAATAATTACCACAATTAGGACAAATGCTTTGATTCTTTCTTAATTCTTCTTTATAAATAATCTCTTTACATTTATCACATTTTACCCATTTTCCTATAGGTATATCTATATTGCTAGGCTTATTCTTTACAGATGCTTCTCTTTTCTTTATTTTATCTACAATCATATTCTATCCCTCATTTGAATTTAATAACATTTCTTTATCTATAAATGAAGTATCAAAATTTCCTCTTATAAAGTTTGGATTTTTTATTATATCAAATAAAAAATCTGCATTTGTATCTACTCCTTCTATAACAAGTTCTTCTAATGCTCTTTTCATTTTGCTAATTGCTTCATTTCTACTTACTCCATAAGCTATAATTTTTGCTATCATAGAATCATAATTTGGTGGTATTGTGTATCCACTATATATTGATGTATCTATTCTTATTCCATTTCCTCCTGGCAAATTAATTTCTGTAATTGTTCCGAGGGCATGGCATAAAATTCTTACTTGGATTTTCTGCATTTATTCTGCATTCTATTGCATGGCCCTTGAAAGTAATATCTTTTTGCTTATATTTTAATTTTTCACCTGCTACAATTTTTATTTGTTCTTTTACTATATCAATTCCTGTTCTCATTTCTGTTATTGGATGCTCAACTTGTATTCTAGTATTCATCTCCATAAAATAAAAGTTCTTATCATCATCTACTAAAAACTCTACAGTTCCACAACTTGTATATCCTGCTACTTTTGCAACTTTTACTGCAACAGCTCCCATTTTATTCCTTAATTTTTCATCAACTGCTGTAGAAGGAGTTTCTTCCAATATTTTTTGATGTTTTCTTTGAATTGAACAATCTCTCTCGCCTAAATGAACAACATTTCCATAGCTATCCGCTAAAATTTGTATTTCTACATGTCTAGGATTTTTTATAAATTTTTCTATGTATATTTCATCATCATTAAATGATATTTTAGCCTCCTGTTTTACTATATTATAATTGGTTTCTAATTCTCTTTTATTGTTTGCTATTCTTATACCTTTTCCTCCGCCTCCTGATGCTGCTTTTAATATTATTGGATATCCAATTTTTTCTGCTATAGTTATTGCTTCCTTTATACTTTTTATGCTCCCATTTGATCCTGGTATTACAGGAATTCCTTCCTTTTTCATCATTTCTTTTGCATTTGATTTATTTCCTAGCATTTCTATTACTGAAGATCTTGGACCAATAAATTTTATATTTGATTCTTCACATATTTTTGCAAATTGTGAATTTTCAGATAGAAAGCCAAATCCAGGATGTATGCTATCTGCACCAGTTATATATGCTGTTTCAATAATGTTTTTTATATTTAAATAACTCCTTCCGTGATTGTGCAGGTCCTATACATACTGCTTCATCTGCAAGTTTTGTATGTAAAGCATCTTTATCTATATCAGAATATACAGCAACTGTTTTTATATTCATTTCTTTACATGCTCTAATAATACGAACGGCAATTTCTCCACGATTTGCAATTAATACTTTGTTCATTTTATCCTCCCTTCTAATATTTAAGGTTAATCTAGTGCATTACAACCTATACTAAAGCAAATGTTAACTCACCCTTTGCCGCAACCTTTCCATCTACTGTAGCAATTGCTTCTCCAACTCCAATAGGTCCTTTCCTTTTTATAATTTTTACTTCTAATCTTAATTTGTCTCCTGGAACAACCATTTTTTTGAATTTCATTTTATCTATTCCACCAAACAACGCATTTTTTCCTTTATTCTCTTCCATTGATAGTATTGCAACTGCTCCTGTTTGTGCTAGTGATTCACAGATTAGAACACCTGGCATTATAGGATTTCCAGGAAAATGTCCTTTAAAATACCATTCTTCTTCATTTACATATTTATAAGCAACTGCACTTTCTCCTGATTCATATTTCTCAACCTCATCAATCATTAAAAAGGGAGCTCTTTGCGGAATTATATTTTTAATTTCTTCTTTATTTAACATTTTTACCTCTCCTTTTATATTCTAGTCAACTGTAATAGCGACCACTACATTTATTCTATTATAAATAGGTCTGTACCATATTCTACTGCTTCTCCATCTTTTACTAAAATCTCATTAATTTTTCCAGTAAATTCTGATTCAACCTCATTCATTAGTTTCATTGCTTCAATTATACAAAGTGTATCTCCTTTTTTTACCTCTGATCCAATTTCAACATATGGTCTGTCATTTGGAGATGGTTTTATATAAAATGTTCCAACCATTGGAGATTTTACAATATTACCTTTTTTAGTAATTTCCTCTTTTGCATCTTTATTAGGAATATTTTTTTGTTTACTTGTCTCTTTTTTATCTATAACAATAGCTTCTCCTGAATCCTTTTTCATACTTATTTTAGTACCATCTGGAAAGTCTATATTAATAGATGTTAGTCTAGAATTTCCCATATCATCCATTAATTGTTTGATCTTTTCATATTCCATTTTTACAATCATCCCTTTCTAACTTAATAACTTAATTTGAAAAATAAGCAAAATTTATTTCTCTTCATATTTCTTTAATACTATACTTGCATTATGACCACCAAATCCTAATGAGTTTGACATTACAACATTTACTTCTGCTTCTATTGGCTCATTTGGAACTATATCTAAGTCACATTCTTCATCTTTTTCTTTATAATTAATTGTTGGTGGTACTAATTTGTTTTCTATTGCTTTAACACAAATAACTGCCTCTAATGCTCCTGCAGCTCCTAATAAATGTCCAGTATTTCCTTTTGTAGAACTTACCTTTACTGTTTTACTTGCATTTCCTAATGCTTTTTTTATGGCTAAAGTTTCTGTTAAATCATTTAAAGTTGTAGAAGTACCATGAGCATTTATGTAGTCAATATCTTCTGGTTTTAAATTGGCATCATTTATTGCTCTTATCATTGCTTTTGCTCCACCTTCTCCATCTGGTGATGGTGATGTTATGTGATAAGCATCTGAAGTTGCTCCAAACCCTATTACTTCAGCATAGATTTTTGCATTTCTTTTTTTTGCATGTTCCAATTCTTCTAATACAAGCATTGCTGCCCCTTCACCCATTACAAATCCATTTCTTTCTTTATCAAATGGAATACTTGCTCTTGTTTTGTCATCAGAACGAGACAATGCTTTCATATTTTCAAATCCTGCAATTCCAACCTCACAAATTGATGCTTCTGTTCCACCTGCTATTACTACATCTTCGTATCCATGTTTTATAGTTTTATAAGCTTCACCTATTGCATGTGTTGATGACGCACAAGCAGTTACTATTGAAATAGATTCACCCTTTAAACCTAATTCAATTGCAATATTTCCTGCAGGCATATTTGCAATTGACATTGGTATAAACATTGGAGATACTCTTGAGTGACCTTTAACATAATTTGTCTCACATTGATTTTGTATAGTAATAAGTCCTCCTATTCCAGAACTTACAAAAATTCCTACTCTATCTAAATCTGTATTTTCTTTTGTAATATCACTATCTTTAAATGCTTCTCTTGCACTAATTAAAGCAAACTGAGATGAACGATCTAATCTTTTTGATTGCTTTGCATCAAAATATTCTATTGGATTATAATATTTTACTTCAGCCACTAAACTTGTTTTAAACCCTTCATTATTGAATAAGGTTATTACATCAATTCCACATTTTTTATTTTTTATTCCCTCCCATGTTTCATAAACATTTTTTCCAATTGGAGTTATTGCTCCTAATCCTGTAATTACAACTCTCTTTTCCATTCTATAAATCCTCCATTTTTCATTATATAGATAAAACCTAATTTAAAATTACATAAGCATTCCACCATCTATATGAATAACCTGACCTGTAATATATGAGCTGTCTTCTGATGCCAAAAATTTTACAACATTTGCAACATCTTGCGGAGTTCCCATTCTTTTTAAAGGAATAGATTTTGCAATATCTTCTTTTATTTCATCCTTTAAAACATCTGTCATAGCAGTTTGAATGAAGCCAGGTGCTACTGCATTTACTAAAATATTTCTTGAAGCTACTTCTTTTGCTAAACTTTTTGTGAATCCTATAATTCCTGCTTTTGAAGCTGCATAATTTGTTTGTCCCGCATTTCCCGCAATTCCAACTACTGATGCAATACTTATTATTCTTCCTGAACGTGCTTTCATCATATATGGAATTACATTTTTAGTTACATTAAATGTTCCAACTAAATTCACGTCTATTACACTTTGAAAATCTTCCTTTTTCATTCTTATAAGAATTGTATCTCTAGTAATACCTGCATTGTTAACTAATAAATCAACTTTCCCATAATTTTCAACAACTTCTTTAACCAAATCTTCTGTCTCTTCAAAAACAGACACATCTGCTTTAACTGCCAAAAATTTCACATTTTTTGATTTAATTTGTTCTTCTACATACTTTATCTCCTCATTTTCATTTCTATAATTAACTGCAATATCATATCCTTCTTCAGCAAGTGTTACTGCTATTTGTTTTCCAATACCTCTTGATGCTCCAGTTATTAATGCTACTTTATTCATCTACATTTCCCTCTTTCTTAATAAAATTTATTGTTTCTTTTAAATCTTTAACATTATTTATGTTTAAAATATTTATTTTTTTATCTGTATTCATTCTTTTTACGAATCCAGATAATGTTTTGCCTGGTCCTATTTCAATAAAAGTATCTATACCGTCTTTTAACATATTTTCTAAGGTCTTGCTAAATCTAACTGGGTTTATTATGTGTTTTGCTAAAATATCTCTTACATCATCAGAGTTTGTATATTCCATTCCATCTAAATTCTTTATAACCTTTGAATTAAAACTATTTATTTTTACTTTTTCAAGTTCTTTTTTTAAGCTATTTGCACTCTCAATTAATTTTTCAGTATGAAATGGTCCAGATGTTTTCAAAATTCTTACTTTTTTTGCGCCTGCTTCCTTTGCAATGCTTTCTGCTTCTAGTACTGCTTCTTTTTCACCTGATATTACAACTTGACCAGGTGAATTATAATTTGCAGGAACTACAAATCCAGATTTAACTTTTTTACAAACCTCTTCTACATCTTCATCTGACATTCCCATAACTGCAGCCATTTGGAAGTCTCCTTTAGGAAGAAGATTTTGCATATATTCTCCTCTTTTTTGAACAAGTTTTACTCCTTCATCAAATGAAATTGCATTACTATATATTAATGCCGAATATTCACCTAAACTCAGTCCTGCTGATACTTCTGCTTTAATATTATTTTCTTTTAAAATTGTTAAAATTGCCAAACTCATTGTAAGTATTGCAATTTGAGTATATTTAGTTTCATTTAAAATTTCTTCTGGACCTCCAAATGATATTTTTTTCACATCAATTCTAGTTAATTCTTGTACCCTATCATATACATCCTTTGCAATTTTATATTCTTCATATATATCTTTCCCCATTCCTACAGCTTGTGATCCTTGTCCTGGAAATAAAAAACCTATTTTCATAATATAATATCAAACCTCCTTATTATTTTTTCTTCAAATATATTACAAAATTCTGTTATAAATTCTATGGTATTGATACTTATACTAAATTCTTTTTTTATAGATGTAGCAATATTCTTAATATCATCTGTAAAATTTTCTTTAGAAGTATTTAAACCAATTCCAATTACTAAATATTCTACTTCCTCATAAATTGTTTTTGTTTCTGTAAGTATTCCTCCAATTTTTTTATTATTTATTACAATGTCATTTGGCTCTTTAATTTTAAGAATAATTCCATACTTTTTTTTCATAATGTCTACTATCGTCTCTGCAATTTCTTTAGTTAATCCTTCCATCCTTTTTATGTTACATTTTTCTTTAATTAGAAATGAAAATGCTATATTATTTTCTTCATCTGTATACCATTTTCTCCCATGTGTCCCTTTTCCCATAGTTTGAATATCTGCTATAACTAAAGTACCGTTTGGCATATTTTCTATATTTTGCCAAATTTGTTTTTGAGTTGAATCTATTTCTTTATAATAAATAATATTTCTACCTAAAAATTTTGTTTTAAGATTTTTCAATTGCATTAAGATTTTCCTGCCTTTTTATTTTATTTGTAGTTGTTTTTATTAGTGGTTCTTCTGTTAAAATAATTCCTCTAATTGCTTTATATTTTGGTATTGTTTTATTTATTTCTTTTATTTTATTAGATAAGACATTATAAATCTCTTCATCTGTTTGTACTTTATAAGCATCTCTTACTATATCTCTGTCAAATACTATTTTTACATTTATTTTTATATCTTCTGTATCTTCTGAAATTTGTTTTCCATATATAAAAGATTCTTCAACTCCTTCTATCTTATTAACTAAACCTTCCATTTCTTCTGGAAAAATGTTCTTTCCATTTTTTAATACAATTACACTTTTCTTTCTTCCGCATATAAATATATAACCTTCATCATCTATTTTTGCTAAATCTCCTGTTAAAAACCATCCATTTTGCATAACTTCTTTTGTAGCCTTTGTATCTTTATAATATCCAAGCATTACACTAGGTCCTTTAACTGCTAATTCTCCTATACCTTCATTATTTGCATCTATAATTTTAGCCTGAATACTTGGAACTGACTTTCCTACTGAACCGATTTTATTATATTTATTACTTCCAATACCTACAACTGGTGATGTTTCAGTACATCCATATCCTTGAATTAGGTTTATACCTAACAACCTATATTTTTCTTCTATAGTTTTATTTAATGACGCCGCTCCACTTATAAATAATTTTACATTTCCGCCTATCATATCATGTATTTCTTTAAAAACTTCTTTTTTTACAGTCATTGGAGCATTTATGTATTCTTCTTCTCTTTTTAAAATTTCACCAAGCTTTCCTTTTTTTTCTATGTTCTTTCTTATTATTTTAAAAATTCTTTCATATATAGCAGGAACACATGCCATAACAGAAACATGATATTCATTTAGATTTTGGACAATATGCCTTAATCCATCACAAAATACTATTTGTGCCCCTTTATATAGTGCAAAAAGAAATCCAACTGTACATTCAAACACATGATGTATTGGCAATACTGATAAGAATACATCATCAGAATTTACATCCAAAATGCTTCCAATATCCATTAAGTTTGAACAAATATTTTTATGAGATAAAGCTACAACTTTAGATTTAGAAGTAGTTCCTGATGTAAAAAGCATTATACTCATTTCATCTGCATTTATTTTGGCATCTAAAAATCTTCTGTCTCCTCTATCTAATAGTTTTTGTCCTTCTCTTATTAGTTCTGCCTGTGAATATACTCCCTCCTTATTTTCTTGTAAGTCCATTGAAATTAAATGTTTTAATTTATTCTTTTGGCTATATTTAATTTTCTGTATAGTTTCAAAATATTTATCTGAATAAAAAATTGCTTCTACCTCAGACCTTTCAATCAAAGATTCCAATTCATTTTCAGGAAGTGCCTTATCTAGTGGTACTACAGTTCCTGTTCCACATACTATTGATAAATAGGCAATTTCCCATTCATATCTATTTTCTCCTATAACTGCTATTCTTTTATCTCTTAATCCCATATTTATTAATGATGTACCTAATGCATTAATCATATTTCTTATATTTCTATGTGTAAATATTTTATATTTTCCATCTTTAATTCTTATTTTATATGCTAATTTTTCTCCATATAATCCATTTGTTTTATTTAACATATCTTTTAAATCAGTTATTTCTAAATGCTTATCTAATCTTTTATCCATTTTCTATTTCCACCCACACCTTTAAAGTTATGCATATATTTTACAATAAATTTTTTTAAAAGTCTTTAAACTGGTAGGTCAGTATAAATATTTCTGGGCAAAAAAATATACAAGTGATATTGCTACCACCTGTATAACAAAATTTCTAGTATAGATGAAAATTTCTTTTTAAAGAAATTTTATAATCTCATGTATGCATCTCTTCTTCTCATATATTATATTTTACTTATTCCTCTAATTACTGTATCTATAAATCCTTCATATATTCTTTGTATATCAACAGTTCTATTCTTTTTTATTCTATATATAAGGCTTGAACATGTTATTCCAAATACTCCTGATGCAAGTGCTTCTATATCACCATCATAGAATTCACCGTTTTCAATTCCTTCTTTAATTACTTTTTCAATAATTTTTATATATGTAAATACTGCTTTTTTACATTTTATATTTTTATTATCTTCTCCCCATATTTGTGAAAATACAACATTAAGAAAGTCTTCATATTTAACAATAACTTTTATTTGAACTAAAATTATTGCTTTTAATTTTTCTAATGCTGTAGTACAATTTTTTGTTTTTATTTCTATATTATTTTTTAATAGTTTTATTCCCTCTTCTAGTAGCATATCAAATATATCTTCTTTTTTTTGAAAATGATAATATAATGATCCTTTTGCGACTCCTGCTATTGCAGTAATTTCCTCTACGCTTGCATTATCATATCCTTTTTTTGAAAATATTTCTACTGCTGTATTAAATATTCTTCTTTTTGTTTTATTCATAGAAGCCCTCCTTAATAAAATGTTTTTTAATTATATCATATTTTTTCTTTTTTGTGTTACATTCTTTATAATTAATTAAATAAAATTTAAAATTATTTTTCTATTTTTTATTATTTGTTTTTTTACTAATATGTCAAAAAATACCTATAAATCCCAAGTTTGCGTTTTTATTCTTTTTATATTGACAATATTTTCTTTTTGGATTATATTAAAATTAATTTGGAAAATTAAGGAATTTTTTATGTGTAAAATAATGATTAATACCATTATTTTACTATTTAATTATATTATAGGTAGTTGGTATTATGTTGAATTTTGTTATATGTGATGATAACGTTGCTGTATTAAATCGTCTTGCAAAAATGTTAGAAGCTATATTTATTAATAATAATATTGATGCAGAAATAAGCTTGAAAGCATCTAATGCATCTGATGTTATTAAATATCTTAAAGATAATAAAGTAGATGTTTTAATTCTAGATATAAACTTAAATTCTGAAATAACTGGTTGCGATATAGCAGATATGGTAAGAAAGAAAAATAAAGATGTATATATAATTTTTAGTACTGGCCATTTAGAATATGCATTAATTGCATATAAATATAAAACATTTGATTTTTTACCCAAACCTATTGTAGATGAAAGACTTGAGGAAACAATTTTAAGGTTGATGGATGATATTAAACATACTCCATCAAAATTTATTAAATTAAACAATGATAAAACCATAATTAATCAAGATGAAATAAATTATATAAAAAAAGATGGTATGAAACTTGTTTTTTGTACGAATACTCGTACATACGAAACATATAGTTCTTTCAATAAAATCCAAAATTGCTTACCAAAAAACTTTGTAAGATGTCATAAGTCATACATGGTAAACGTAAAAAATATATCTAATATAAATTCTAATAAAAATACAATACTTTTTTCACCAAATGAATTTTGTTCTATTGGTGCAAAATATAAAAATAAAGTAATGGAGGTTTTAAAAAATGAAAATTTTACAAACAATTTGGGTAGCATTAACTACAGAAAATGAATTACTACTTAAAATAACTAGTATGCCTATGTTGGTACTTGAACTAACAGTTTCAATGCTATTGTTTACAACAATACTTAATATAAAATGCACCTCAAAACAAAAAGCACTTTATATTATTATACTTTCATTGATTGGCTTTATAAATTTATGGTTTGTTCCGACTCCTTATAATACATTTATTAATGTTATTGCATGTCCTATATTATCTTATTTTATATTTAAAACTAATATTCTGAAATCAATACTTGCTGAAATAATTCCATATATAGTCTTTTTAGTATTAGGTTCTATCCTAATTACTTTCTGTATGTTTTTATTTAAAATTGATTCTCAAACTATTACAAAAATAACTTTATTTAAAATGATATATTCAATAACTTTATATATGTTATCTTATATTATTTATAGATTTTTACATAAAAAAAATATTAATATATTACTTGTTAGTAAAATGAAAAGAAAAAACATTACTATATTACTAATAAATTTTATTACTGGAATTATATCTATAGCTTTACAAGTTTATATTGCAACAGTTTATATAGATATACTACCAGTAAGTATAATTATAATAAATATACTTGTTTTATTACTATATTTTTTAATTAGCATATACAGTTTATTTAGAACTAATAAATTAGAAATAACTACTGAAAGTTTAGAAGAAGAAAGATTATATAATAAAACTTTAACTATTCTTTATGATAATATTAGAGGATTTAAACATGATTTTAATAATATAGTTCAATCTATAGGTGGATATATCTCTACTAATAATATTGAAGGTTTAAAAGATTATTATTCTGACTTAATGGCTGATTGTCAAAAAGTTAATAACTTAGCAATATTAAATCCAGAACTAATTAATAACCCTGCTGTATATAGTTTACTTACATCTAAATATCATAAAGCTGAAGAGCTTGGAATTAAAATGAACTTTGAAGTTTTTTTAGATTTAAAAACATTAAATATAAAAATTTATGATTTAACTAGAATTCTTGGAATACTTTTAGATAATGCTATTGAAGCAAGTAGCAAGTGTGATGAAAAAGCTATTTATATTACAATTCGCAGGAATAATAAATTAAATAGGCAATTATTTATAATTGAAAATACTTATTCAAACAAAGATATAAATACTGACAGAATTTTTGAAAAGGGTTATACTTCTAAAGCAGACGATGATGGTAAAAATCATGGCCTTGGTTTGTGGGAAGTTCGTAAAATTCTAAAGAAAACTAATAATCTAAATTTATTTACTACAAAAGATAATAGATTATTTAAACAACAATTAGAAATTTATTTTTAAAATAAGCAAAGAAGCTGTTGTTAATACAGCTTCTTTTTTATGAAATCAACTTTATTCTTAATCTTTTTTTATTAAAGATTTTGGCATTTTTGGTTGGTGCCATGCTAACCAAAAATAGCATGCTGTATTTGTAGATTTTGCATATTTTTCTGCTACCTTTGCTAATAGTTTTAACATAGTTTTTCCCCCCTTCAAAATGTGAAACATTTTGTACTCTTAGATATTAAAATTTAGCTTTTAAATAATTAAATATTTAGTACTCATTCTCACTTTTATTATAATTTATGCAATTTTAAGTTAAGCCAAATTTGTACTTTTCTTAGCTTTTATATATTCTTCATATCCATATTTATTGTTTGTCAATTTATACATAAAACGAGTAATAGATATCGTTTGCAAAGCAGTTCCAAATATTAATAAATTTGCTATTGTAGAATTCGTTGTAAATATTGCTATAAGTAATGTTAGTGTCATAGTTAAGTATGATAATATTTTTTTTAGTCTTCTATCTTTTTTTCTAAGAATTGGAACCGCTTCTGTATCTGCTGGTGCATATAACTTTATCATAGTTATACTAAAGATCCATATTAATGCAATTAAGATATATTTTATATATATAGGTTCTATAATAATATATTTGCTTAAAAGTGCGTTTCCTATATAAAAAAAACTTGTTGCAATTATGCATCCAATATGAGTTTTTAAATGAACTCCTCCTGAAAAGCTTTTATAAGGCATTATAAATAATAAAGCTAATATTGTAAGTTTTAGCACTCTACAAATATAAGCAATTACAATTATTACAAACATTTTTGGAATTTCACCTATTATTAATTGAAGTCCATAATTTATAATTTCTGCTCTTTCATCATCAACATCTGGCATTTTATTTTGAATATCTTTTGTTAGTTTATAACATAACTTTTCAATCAAATAAAATCACCTCTTACTTCTTTATGATGATTTTATTACCAATTTATGCATTATTTTTATTTCGTTTATAAACACAAAAAAATTATATATGAATTTTTTTTATCTTGTTTTCATATATAATTTTTAAAATTTCATAAATTTTACATAATTTTATCTTTGATACTTTACTCATAAAAAATTTCCATGAGTTGATCTTTTCCTAGAACAATTTTCCAGACAAAATTTACATCGACTAGCTTTCCCACCTTCCATAAATACCACAAGGAAGTATTAATTCTGAATTATTCATAGGTAACCCTATTTCTCCTGATGAAATTTTACCTTTAAAATTCTTTAAATTTAATCTTAATAAATTACTTAATACTCCTGCTGATATTCCTGTAGTATATGAATTAATTAAGAAAAATAATGGATTGTCACTTAAAATATTTACACAAAGGTTTATTAAATCTGAAATATTATTTTCAAATTGCCATATTTCTCCGAGAAGCTCCTCTGCCATACGATGGTGGATCCATTATTATTGCATCATATTTATTTCCTCTTCTTATTTCCCTATTTACAAATTTTATTACATCATCTACTATGTATCTAATTGGTTTATCTTGCAGTTTAGAAGATATAACATTTTCTTTTGCCCATGACACCATTCCTTTAGAACTATCTACATGGCAAACAGAAGCACCTGCATATAAACATGCCACTGATGCACCTCCTGTATATGCAAAAAGGTTTAATACTTTAATGGGTCTTTTTACATTTCTTATTTTATTAATCATCCAATCCCAATTTACAGCTTGTTCTGGGAAAAGTCCTGTATGTTTAAATCCCATTGGTTTTATATTAAAAGTAAGCTCTTTATATTTTACTTGCCAACTCTCTGGAAGTTTTGTTCTATAATTCCAACCCCCGCCACCTTTATTACTTCTTTTATATGTGGCATTTGCCTTTTCCCATTCTTTAGGAAAAGATTTATTTTTCCAAATTATTTGTGGATCAGGTCTTACTAATATTATATTTTTCCATCTTTCTAATTTTTCTCCATTTGCCATGTCTATTATTGCATAATCTTTCCAATCTTTTGCTATATCCATTATTTTATACCTTTCTTACTTATTTATTAGATAAATTGTTGTTTGTTGAATTAAATTAATTTTTATATCCGTAGGGGCAGATTCCATATCTGCCCGCGAATTATTTATTGTTTTTCGGGCGGAAATTGATTCCGCCCCTACACATTTGCAATAAATTTAACAAAACAAATTACAATTTATTCAATATTCTAAAAAAATTATATATCAAAATTGTATTTATTGTCATTAATATTCCTAAACTTATTAATAATATTGTAAGTATTTTATGTTTGGTAATATAGTCTATTACTTTATTTCTTTTTTTCTCTGTTTTAGATAATTCATCATATCTATTTTCCCAAAATTCATCTTTTGTAATATCAATCATATTTATACACTCCTTGTACTATATTTATATTGGTACATTATATTCAAGAAGTCTGATTAATATTACAATTTTCATATGAGTTCTTTCTTTATTTTTCTTGCTAATTCTTCTGTAATTCCTTTTACTTTTGATATTTCTGTAATATCCGCATTTTTTATACCTTCTATACTACCAAAATTTTTAAGTAAATCCTTCTTTCTTTTTTCTCCTATACCTTTTATTTTATCTAGCTTAGATTTAGTAATATCCTTATCTCTTAGTTTTCTATTATATTCAATTGCTATTCTATGAACTTCATTTTGCATATTAGTTACAAAGTTCATTAAAGTATCATTTAACTCAATTTCATCTTTATTTTCATTTATTAATTTTTTAGTATTATGCTTATCATCTTTTACCATGCCAAATACTGGTATACTAACATTATATTTATTAACTGCTCTTTTAATAGCTCTTATCTGCGTAATACCTCCATCTGCAAAAATCAAATTTGGCAAGTTACCAAATGCCCCTTTGGGATTTTCTACTGAATGTTTAATTCTTCTTGTTACAACTTCTTCCATACATTTAGGGTCATCTTGAGTAAACACTGTTTTTATTTTAAATCTTCTTGCTAAATTCCTATTTATAATTCCGTCTTTTGCAACACACATTCCTGCAACCATATATTCTCCTGCTATATTAGAAATATCAAAACATTCAATCTTTCTTGGTAATTTATCAAGTTTTAGTACTTCTTTTAGTTTTAATACTATATCTTCTTTTTCTCTTGTTTTATTATCTAAAGTAATTTTAGCGTTATTATTTGTCATCTCTATAAGTCTTAATTTTTCACCCTTTTTAGGGATTTTAAATTCTATTTTTCTATTGGCTTTATTAGATAATAGATTTTCTATTATCTCTATATCTTCTATTTTCTCTGGAAGCATTATTTTAGTAGGTAAATCTATTCTATTTATATAATATTGTTTTATAAATTCTGACAAAGTTTCATTCTCTGTTAATTCATTTGAATTTTCAAAAAAGTAATGTTCTCTGCCTATCATTTTACTGTTCCTTATAAAGAATATTTCTATACAAATTGATAATTCATTTTTAGCAATTCCTATTACATCTATAGCTTTTTCATTTATATTAGATACTTTTTGTTTCTCGGAAATCCTTTCAATTGCAATCTTCTTATCTCTTAAAATAGCTGCTTTTTCATATTCTTGCTTATTTGATAATTCTATGATTTCTTCATTTATTTGTTTTATTATCTCCCTAGTTTTTCCTTCTAAAAGCATTATGATTTGGTCTATTTGTTTTCTATATTTATCTTTACTAACATACCCCATACAAGGTGCTAAACATTTTTTTATATGATAATTTAAGCATGCTCTCTTATTACTTTTAAATTTTCTACACTGTCTTATTTGGAAACGTTCCTTTATAAAATTCAACATTTCTTTTGCACTACCAGCATTTGCATATGGTCCAAAATATTTTGCCCCATCATTTAAAAATCTTCTTGTTATAAATATGTTTGGATAATCTGATTTTATATCTATTTTTATATATGGATATGTTTTATCGTCTTTCAAAAGTACATTGAATTTAGGCATATTCTTTTTTATAAGGTTACACTCCAATATCAAAGCTTCAGCTTCATTGTCTGTAACTATATATTCAAAATGATCTATTAAAGAAACCATTTTTTCAATTCTTGCAGTTTTATTAGTTTTATTAAAATACTGTTTTACCCTGTTTTTTAATATTACTGCTTTACCTACATACAAAATATTATCATTTTTATCCCTCATTATATAAACTCCAGGCTTTTCCGGAAGTTTTTTAAGCTCTTCTTTTATATTAAACATCTATATATCCTATATATGGAAAATTTCTATATTTTTCATCAACGTCTAATCCATAACCTACTACAAATTTATCTGGTATTTGAAATCCTACATAATCTACTTTTACATCTTGTACTCTTCTTTCTGGCTTGTCTAATAATGCACATAGTTTAACAGATTTAGGATTTTTTGTTTTTAAATACTCAATTAAATATGAAAGTGTTCTTCCTGTATCTATTATATCTTCTACTATAATAACATTTTTTCCTTCTATACTATCTTTTAAATCTAAAATCATTTTTATTTTACCAGAACTCTCTGTTCCCTCATTATAACTTGATACTCTTATAAATTCTAATTTTACATTACTATTTATTCTTTTAGCTAAATCAACTGTAAAAAATACAGAACCCTTTAAAATACAAATAAGAACAATTTCCTTTCCCTTATACTCTTCTGATATTTGAATAGCTATTTCTTCAATTCTCTTATGCAATTTTTTTTCATCTATTAGTATTTTTATATTATCCATATATATCTCCCTTTTATACTTTATTATTTTATATATTATACTATTTATATTACCTTTTTTCAACCTAATAAAATAAAAGATAATTATACTAAAATTAATCTAAATATTGAAAGTAATATAGCTCCAGGAATTCCAAGTATTCCGTACAAATATAGAAGTTAATATATTTAATCCAATATGAATATTAAATGTTACTCCTATACAATTTATACATATAATTATTAATCCACCTAATATTGAATTAATAATTAATTTTATTATAATTTTCATTGGTAAAATAAACATTTTACTAAATAATATTATTGCCATTATACATCCTAAAAAAATAATTATAGTATTAGTGTTTCCCATAAGCTTATCCCTCCACTTTACTAATACTATAATTATGCTTGTATTTTTCTAATATTACTAATTAAATTGCTTTTATTTGTTCTATCCCTATTTGTAAATTACTAATCATATCTAGTTGTATTCCCTTTTCTTTTACCTGCTTTATTAAATAATCTAATTTTGCTTTACTTGCTTTTATTTGATATGAATAATAATCAATTAACTCTGCTTCTGCAGATTCAAAATTTTTATTAGCTATAACTAATTCTCTTTTTGTATCTAAAATTGATTTAAAAAGTTCAATTTCATTTTTTACTTTTTCTTCTTTTATACTATATTGCATAAATATATTTCTCCTTTATACTGTAATACTTGTAGTATATTCCATTTTAAGAATATTTATGTAATCATATAAATCTATTTATATAATTTTTTAATATTAATTTCTTTTAAATGCCTCTCGCATTCATTCAAGAAATATTGGTCTGTTTGACCTGCAATATAATCAATTATAGCTCTTTTTATATCTGTATCTTTGCTCCTCTGTTTTATAAAATCATATAAGTTTTTTTCAGACTCCGAAAGTCTATTTTTTTTAACGCCAAATTCTTGTGCTTTATTTAGATAACAATAAAATAGTTTATAAAAAAGATTCATTATTATATCCTGATATTTATTTGCTTCATTAGACGCATATATATGTTTATAATTCCAATCTTTCAATTTCATAAGAGCATTAAATACTTTATCTGAAAATATTAGATATGGCTTTTCAAAACTATTTGTTATTATATCTCTGATTAATGTATCAACTATTTTTGAATTATTATCTCCTAATACATTTTTGATTTGTTTTGGTAAATCTTTTCTTTTTATTATTCCTATTTTTATTGAATCTTCAATATCTCTACCTATATATGCTATTACATCTGATAATCTAACTACAGATGCTTCTAGTGTCATTGGAATTATTTTTTTACTGTAATCTTTTTCTTTAAAGGTATTATTTAAATCTTTAATAAAATCTTTTTTAGTTTTATCCTTATTATATTTATATTTATTTATAAGTATTTCTCCATTATGTGCAAGTATTCCATCTAATGTTTGCAAACTTATATTTAATCCTTCTAAATTTTTTAATACTCTTACACTTTGTGCATTATGGCAAAAGTATCCTATATTTTCTTTTATGCATATATCATTTAAATATTTTTCTCCTTTATGACCAAATGGACTATGTCCTATATCATGTCCAAGGGCTATTGCTTCAATTAAATCTTCGTTTAATTTTAAACTTCTTCCAATAGTTCTTGCAATTTTAGAAACTAATTGAACATGGAGAACCCTATGAGTAATATGGTCATTTTTAGTAAATGAAAAAACCTGAGTTTTATCTATATACCTTGTATATCCAAGTGAATGAATAATTCTATCTATATCTCTAAAAAATATAGGCCTTATATCTTCTTTATCCTCTTTCAATAGAATACCATCTTTAGATTTACAAGCAAATTCTGATAAAAGTCTTTCGTTTGATAACATATTTCCT
The DNA here is from genome assembly GCA_947629355.1 of uncultured Clostridia bacterium. Classification (GTDB taxonomy): domain Bacteria; phylum Bacillota; class Clostridia; order TANB77; family CAG-508; genus CAG-452. Next base: position 8,787 of record CANRDJ010000005.1, on the reverse strand, counting down.
TTTGCCTTATCTAAAATATCCATAAATTCACCTCATTATTTAATATTATATTAAAATTTGTGATTGTTGTAAATAAAACACTTGCAATTTTTATATTTACATGTTAAAATAGAAAAAGTGAAAATTTATTTTGACTTTAAGGAGGTGCAAAACATATGCCAAATATCAAATCCGCAATAAAAAGGGTTGATGTTATTGAAAAGAAAACATTAAGAAATAATATGATTAAATCTGAATATAAAACAGCTGCAAAAAAATTTGAAGCTGCTGTTAACGAAGGAAATAAAGAAAATGCTGAAAAGCTTTTTAAAGAGGCTATTAAAAAAATTGATGGTGCTTGTTCAAAAGGAGTTATTAAAAAGAATACTGCATCTAGAAAAAAATCTAATTTAGCAAAGAAACTAAATACAATAGCATAGATTAATCTTAGAAAACAAATCTTACAAGATTTGTTTTTTTGTTTTAGATAATTAGATAAATTGTAATTTGTTATTCCAATAATTACCTTTGATTTTATATTTTGAATATGTTAACATAAAATTAAGAACTTTGCTATTGGAGGTATATATATGGTTAATAAGTTTATTGATAATTTTAAAAGTATTGAAAAAGACATATTAAAAATAATGTTTTTAGGATTTAGATTTTCTTTTATAATTTGTATTATATCTTGTATAATATCACTTTTGTACATACTAAATCCTATATCTCACATAATATATGACTCAAGTATAATCTTATTTAAGACTGGATTAACATTTAGTGTGATGTTTTTTATATGTGCATTCGCAATAGATAAAATAAAAAAACAAATTATATAAAAGCTTTTTAAATTCTTTGACAATTATTTAATTTATTGTTATTATAATATTATAAATTTTAATAAAAGGAGATTAAATATGGAAGAAAACGAAAATTTAAATAATAACAATCAAACATCGACTAATGGTCTTGCAATTGCTGGTTTTATAGTTTCACTATGCTCATTAATTATTAATTTTGGTGGTATTGTAGGATTAGTAGGAACTATTCTTTCTGGAGTTGGATTGTCACAAGTAAAAATTAAAGGTAAAGGTAAAGGACTAGCTATAGCAGGTCTTATTATAGGTATTGTTAGTATTGTTTATGGAATTTACAGTATTATTAATCTAGCAAATACACTAAATACATTAAATATTACATTTTAAACTATAAAAAATATAAGGGGATTAACCCCTTATATTTTTTATGTTTTTATTTATTCAATTCTTCCAAGAACATTTTATTTAGCATTTGAGGATTTGCTTTTCCTTTTGTTTCTTTCATTGCCTGTCCTACTAAAAATCCTACTGCCTTATCTTTTCCTGCTTTAAAGTCTGCAATTGACTGTGGATTTGCTTCTAATATTTTCAATACTACTTCTTTTATAGCCCCTTCATCAGATATTTGAATCCATCCTTTTTCTTCTATTATTTTTTGCGGTTCTCTTGGATTTTCAAACATTTCTTGTAATACTTTTTTTGCAATACTTGAACTAATAGTTCCTTTATCAATTAGCACTACTAAATTACCTAACTGCTCCTTTGTGAATGGTATATCTGATGGCTCTAATTCCTTTTCATTTAATTCTTTTATTATATCTGTCATTATCCAGTTACTAACTGCTTTAGGATTATTACATACTTTAGTTGCTCCTTCAAATAAATCAGAAAAGTATTTTGATGATATCAATATATTGCTATCATATTCAGGAAGCTTAAATTCTTCTATATATCTTTTTTTTCTACTTTCAGGCATTTCTGGAAGACTCTTTCTAATATTTTCTTTCATCTCTTCTGATATTCTAATTGTCACTAAATCTGGATCTGGAAAATATCTATAATCTTGTGCATCTTCTTTATCCCTCATTGGGAAAGTTTTTCCAGACACATCATCCCATCTCAATGTTTCTTGGTCAATTTTTCCTCCATTTTCTAAAACTTCGATTTGTCTTTCTGCTTCATAATCTATTGCTCTTACTATAGACCTAAATGAATTCATATTTTTCATCTCTGTTCTAGTTCCAAATTCTTTTTGTCCTTTTTTTCTAACAGATACGTTAACATCTGCCCTGAGTGATCCTTCTTGCATTTTACAGTCTGATACTTCTATATATTCCAATATAGATTTTAATTTCTTTAAGTATAAATCTACTTCTTTACTACTTCTTAAGTCAGGTTCTGATACTATTTCTATCAAAGGAACACCCGCTCTGTTTAAATCAACTAAGCTTCCTCTTCCATAATCATCATGATTTAATTTTCCTGCGTCTTCTTCAATATGTATTCTTGTAAGTCCTATTTTTTTCTTTTCGTCATCTACTTCTATTTCTATATATCCATTCTCGCAAAGTGGCATATCATATTGTGATATTTGATATGCTTTTGGTAAGTCTGGGTAAAAATAGTTTTTTCTATCGTTTTTACTTATATCTGCTATTTTACAGTTTGTAGCAAGTCCTGCTTTTATAGCATACTCTACTACTTTTTCATTTAAAACTGGAAGTGTACCAGGCATTGCCATACATACTGGACAACAATGGGTATTTGGATCCCCTCCAAATTCAGTAGGACAAGAACAAAATATTTTTGTTTTTGTAGATAATTCACTATGAACTTCTAGTCCTATAACTATTTCATAATCTTCTCTTGACATAGATTTCCTCCTTATTTTTTATAGTTACAAATTATTAATCCCATTAACACGAGTATAATTGCTACTATTTGGTTTATTTTTGGTGTTTCTCTAAAATATAAATAGTTTACAATTACATAAGAAAATACTCCAACAGCTATATAAATTATTGTAACTGGTAACATTTGTCCAACAGATTTATAACCTTTATTAAATACTAATGTTACTATGAAATTAAGTATAAAAGTTATTGGTATAATACATAAATTGTATTTTAATAAATTAGCAAAATTTGGTTCAATATTTTTGGATTGATAAAAATTAATTATTCCAAATCCAACGTATGAAATTGTAAAACCTATAGTTATTATAATATATTTTAACACTAGTTTTCTCCTATTTTTTAAATGTTGGCTTATGATTTTCTCTAAATTTAGCTTGTTTTTCATATGTATATGCTGCTCTAAGTATTGTTTCTTCATCAAAATGTTTTCCTATTAATTGCATACCAATTGGCATACCAGTACTATCTACTCCACATGGAATTGAAATGCCTGGAAGTCCTGCAATATTAACAGTTACTGTGCACAAATCTGCTAAGTACATTTCTAATGGATTATTAGATTTAGAACCTATTTCATAAGCTACAGTTGGTGATGTTGGTGTTAATAGTACATCATACTTTTCAAATAATTTTTCAAATTCTTTTCTAATTATAGTTCTAACTTTTTGTGCCTTTTTATAATATGCATCATAATATCCTGAAGAAAGAACATAAGTACCAAGAATTATTCTCCTTTTTACTTCTGCTCCAAAACCTTCACTTCTTGAATTTCTATATATATCTTTTAATGAAGCAAAGTTTTTAGTACGATATCCATATCTTATTCCATCAAATCTTCCTAAATTCGAACTTGCTTCTGCACAAGCAATTATATAGTAAACTGCTAAAGATTCATCTGCAATATCTAATGAACATTCTTCTACTACAGCTCCCATTTCTTCATATTTTTTAATTGCTTCTTTTACAGATTTTTTTACTTCTTCATTTATACCATCTCCAAAATATTCTTTTGGAACACCTATTTTTAATCCTTTTACATCTTCCTTTAGAGCCTTAGTATAGTCTTTTTTCTCTATATTTACTGATGTAGAATCTCTTTCATCATGTCCTGCAATTAAGTTTAAAAGCATTGCACTATCTGTTACATCTTTTGTAATTGGTCCTATTTGATCAAGTGAAGAAGCAAATGCTACTAATCCATATCTTGATACCAAACCATAAGTAGGTTTTAAACCAACTACACCACATAAAGAAGATGGCTGACGAATTGATCCACCTGTATCTGAGCCTAATGCCCATGGTACCATATTTGCAGCTACTGCTGCAGCAGAACCACCGCTTGATCCTCCTGGTACTGTATTTAAATTCCAAGGATTTCTTGTTTTCTTAAATGCAGAATATTCTGTTGAAGCTCCCATTGCAAACTCATCCATATTAAGTTTTCCTAAATATATCATATTTTCCTGGTTTAATTTTTCTATGACTGTCGCATTATATGGAGCGACAAAATTTTCTAACATTTTAGAACTACACGTTGTTTTAGTACCTTTAATACACATGTTATCTTTTATTCCTATTGGAATACCTGCAAATTTTGTATCTCTTTTTTTAATTGTTTTTACTTTTTCTAAAGCCTCCTTATCTAATATACTCACAAAAGCTTGTACATCTTTTTCTTTATCATTTATTCTATCTACATAGCTTTTTGTTATATCTTCTAAACTTATTTCATTATTGTCCAATTTTTCTAATAATTCATGAACAGTTAACTCATAAAGTTCCATTAAAAATCTCCTTTCAAATTTTATTAGTATATAAATTTTTGTTTGTTTTTTCGGGTCGCCGAAGGCGGCGACCCCTACGGATTTGAAAACAAATTTATCCCTACAAATTTCAATTTGTCTTATTTATTTAAATAACCTTAGGAATTTTGAACATATCATCTTCTTGTTCTGGTGCATTTTGTAATAAAGCATCTCTATCTTCAAATACTTTTATTTCATCTTTTCTAAATACATTTGAATTGTTTACAGTTCCTATTGATTCTTCAATATTTTCTGTATTTACACTATTTAATACATCTACAAAGTTTAATATATCTTGCAAATTTTTTGCATATTCATCTATTTCATCATCTTTAATATTAAGATTTGCAAGTTTTGCTATATGCAATATTTCATCTTTACTAACAACCATAAATCTACTTCCTTTCTTCCATATTTTAACTAATGCGTTTATTATATAATTTTTAACTAAAAAAAACAAGACTACAAGTCTTGTTTTTTTTAGTTATCACTAAGACATACTTGAAAGTGCTGAACTCAATGTTGCAAAACCTGCAATTGCCAATAAATAAATCATTAATAAAATTGCTAATGCTACAATACCTAAAACTAGTCCAGCTATTGCCATACCCTTTCCGTCTTTTTTCATTCCAACTACACCAAATATAATTGCAAGAATTGCACATGGTATTGATATATACCAAATACAGAATAGCACAACTGATATAATTCCAAGTACCATTGATGCGATACTTAATCCTTTACTTTCCTGTGGTACTGTTTGTTCTGAATTACTTTCTTGTACAACTGTTTGTTCTGAATTGTTTTCTTGCGTTATTTCCTCTGTTTTTTTGTTTTCTTCTTCCATTTGTTTTCTCCTTTCTTAAATTATATTTCTTAATATTGTATATATTATTAAAATTATAGCCCATATTATAATATGCCACCATCTAAATATATTAATATTTTTTTTAAATATAACATTAACTATATATATAATGTCAATTAATATTAAATATGCTACTAATATAAAAAATAGTGCATGAGATTGAAATGCTTTTATAAAATCTAAATTTGCTAAATTTACTGCAAATGTTGTACCATTACATGACGGGCAAAGCATGCCAAATTTTTCTTTTATTACACATTTTGGTATTAGATATACAATTTCTGACTTTAAACAAATTAATGATATTAAAAGAAAAAATATTATTAATATTTGTATAAAAATAAATTTTTTATATTGTTTTTTCATTGTTTTCACATTTTGATTATATATTATACTTTATAACATTGTCAAATACTTAACTAATATATTATTGCAAATTTTTATTATTTATAGTAAACTTATTTTATTAGTAAATAGAGTAATTTAATTTATTATAATTTTATATTACTCAAATGGAGGTTTTTATGTTAGATATTAAGTTTGTAAGAGAAAATCCCGATTTGGTTAAGGAAAATATTAAGAAAAAATTTCAAAATGATAAATTAGAGTTAGTTGATGAAGTCATTAAATTAGATAAGAAATACAGAGAGTTTCAATTAGAAGGTGATAATCTTAGAATGGAACGTAATTCTCTTAGTAAAGAAATTGGTAATCTTATGCGTGAAGGCAAAAAAGACGAAGCAGAAAACACTAAGTCTAAAGTAAATGAAATTAATTCTAAATTAGAAAATATAGAAAAAGAAACTGATAAATATAATAATAAAATAAAAGAAATTATGATGAGAATTCCAAATATAATTCATGAGTCTGTTCCCATCGGTAAAGATGATACAGAAAATGTTGAAATACAAAAATATGGAGATCCAGTAGTTCCTAATTATGAAATACCATATCATACAGATATAATGGAAAAATTATCTGGAATTGATTTAGAGTCTGCTCGTAGAGTTGCTGGCAATGGGTTTTATTATCTAATTGGAGATATAGCAAGACTTCATTCTGCTGTTATATCTTATGCTAGAGATTTTATGATAAATAAAGGATTTACTTATTGCGTTCCTCCTTTTATGATTCGTAGTGATGTTGTAACAGGTGTTATGAGTTTTGAGGAAATGGATGCAATGATGTATAAAATAGAAGGTGAAGATTTGTATCTTATAGGTACAAGTGAACATTCTATGATAGGTAAATTTAAAGGTCAGATTTTACCTAAATCAGAACTTCCTTATACAATGACATCATATTCTCCATGTTTTAGAAAAGAAAAAGGTGCTCATGGTATTGAAGAAAGAGGTGTTTATAGAATACACCAATTTGAAAAGCAAGAGATGATTGTTGTTTGTGAACCAGAAGATAGTTATGAATGGTATGATAAAATGTGGTCTTATACAGTAGAGTTATTTAGGAGCTTAGATATACCTGTTCGTACACTTGAATGTTGCACACGGAGATTTAGCTGATTTAAAAGCAAAGTCTTGTGATGTTGAAGCTTGGAGTCCAAGACAAAAGAAATATTTTGAAGTTGGAAGTTGTTCTAATTTAACAGATGCTCAAAGTAGACGCCTTGGAATTCGTATAAAAGGAGAAAAAGGAAATTATTTTGCACATACTTTAAACAATACAGTAATTGCTCCTCCTCGTATGCTTATAGCATTCTTAGAAAATAACTACAATGAAGATGGTAGCATTAATATTCCAAAAGTTTTGAGACCTTATATGGGTGGAATCTCTAAATTAGTTCCAAAAAATTAATTTTATAAGAATGTCTTCATGTTAAATGTTAAATGGGTGCAAAAGGGGCCTGACCCCTTTTGCACCCAAATAACAATTTATATAGGAAAGGAAATAAAAATGATAGTTAAAAATCCTCAATTTGAAATATCTGCTGTTAATCCAAAACAATATCCCAAATCAGGACTTCCTGAAATTATTTTGGTTGGTAAATCTAATGTTGGTAAGTCTTCTTTTATAAATACAATGATTAATAGAAAAAACTTAGCTAGAACTAGTAGTGAACCTGGAAAAACAAGACAAATCAACTTTTACAATATTGATAATAATTTCTATTTTGTTGATTTACCAGGATTTCGGATATAGTAAAATGTCAAAGCAAGAACAAGTAAGGGTTGGAAATTTTATTGAACAGTATTTACAAATTAGAAAAGAAATTGTGCTTATTATATTTTTAATTGATATTAGGCATAATCCTACTGAAAATGATAAACTTATGTATGATTATATAATTAATAAATCAGGAAATTATCCTTGTATAATTATTGCAAATAAAGCCGATAAAATAGCACCTACAAAAGTAGATGCAAGAGTTATAGAATTACAAAACATATTAAATCCATTAAAAGATTTACCTTTTCTTCCCTTTTCTGCTGTGAAGAAAAATTACTGTGAAGATGTTTGGAATGAAATTGAGAAATACATATAATAAAACCCCTTATTAAAGGGGCTTTTTTATTATAAAATTTTTTTATATAAATTTTAATTGTATTTTACTTCTACCAAATATAATCCATGTGCGGGAAGTGTTTTTCCTGCTTTTGTTCTATCTTTTGATTCTATAATTTCTGGAATTTCACTTGCTTTTATTTTTCCGAAGTCCAACATCTACTAATGTTCCTGATATAATTCTTACCATATTATATAAAAAGCCATTACCTGTTAGTTCTATAAAAATTCTGTCACCTTTTTTTAAAACTTCTGCTTTATATATTATTCTTATGCTACTTTTGCTACTTGTTCCACTTGCTTTAAATGTTTTAAAATCATGTTCCCCTTCAAAATATTTTACTGCCTTTTTCATTTCTTCTATATTAAGCTCTATTGGTATGTGACATTCTAAGTCCCTATATATTGCTGTACCTTGTTTAGAATTATTTATTATATATCTATATGTTTTTTGCTTTGCATTATATCTTGCATGAAATCTATCATCCACTTGTTCTGCCTGTTTTATAACAATACTTTTTTTTAATTTAGAATTTATTGCTATTGCAAATTTTTCAATTGGCAAATCACTATTTGTTTTAAAATTTGCAACTTGCCCAAAAGCATGCACTCCTGCGTCTGTTCTTCCTGATGCAATTAGCTCTACTTCTTCTCCTGTTATTTCTTTTATTGCATTTTCTATTTCGCCTTGTATATTCAATTTGTTAGGCTGTTTTTGCCACCCATTAAATTTTTTCCCATCATATTCTATTGTTAGTTTTATATTTCTCATTATATTACTCCATTTAATTTTTTTGATTTTTGTAGTGTTACAATTGATGTGAAACAAAATAATAAAAATTGAATAAGTGATTTAAATCATATATAATTGAGTTGCA
>CANRDJ010000004.1 GCA_947629355.1 uncultured Clostridia bacterium | reverse complement strand
CAATTTTCAATGTTCAACAAATTTTTTAAATTTTTTTCAAAAAACTATTGACTTTTAATAGTTAGTCTTTCTTTATAATTTAATATATACCTTATCGGTAATTTGTTTTTTCATTGCAATTCATCCATTTCTTTTTTATCTAATTACTCTGATAAATGCATTATATAATAAGTATTTAATTTAAACAATTACATTTTTACTATTCTTATAATTTATTAAAAGTCCCTCGTATACAAAACTAATATTATCTAGTTCTAAAAAATCCATAGGCTTTACTATTTCTGGTAAAAGCTTTTTATCTAAACTATTTTCTAATATATATTTTACAAATTCAGCACAATAAAATCTATCTTTCCTTTGATATTTTCTATTTATACTTACTAAAAATAAACCTATTATATTAAATTTATATTTACTCTTATTTTTTTTCATTTCTTCTATAATTGAATATATTTTCTCGTATTGATTATCTGTTACTGCTAATGAATATACTGCTGATATAGTATTTTTAAATCTAGCATAAGTTCCTTTATTTAACTCTTCATGTATAAATCCACCTTTGTATGGGTTATATGGATTTAGCCTCCCAAAAGAATATAACTCTTTCAAGTCAGAATCTAATGCTAGTGAAACGTGAGTATATTTTTTTTTAGTATAATATTTTACAATACTAGATAATGTAGTTCCTGTATGTGTTAGTACTATATATATTTTTCCCATTATATTATCTCCATTAATCTACTCTTAGTGCAACTACTGGATCTTTTTTACTTGCCATTTTTGAAGGTATTAGTCCTGCAGTCATTGTAAGTAACATACTTATAACAACAAGTATTACTCCAGCAACTGGTGGTACCATTGTCTTAACACTTACCCCTGTAAGATTGTATATAGCTCCATTAATTGGAATTGTAAGAAGAATTGTTATTCCTATTCCAAGTAATCCTGAAATTAATCCTACTATAAATGTTTCTGCATTAAATACTCTTGAAATGTCTTTTTTAGAGGCACCTATACTACGAAGAATTCCTATTTCTTTTGTTCTTTCAAGTACTGAGATATATGTTATTATTCCTATCATTATTGATGACACTATTAGTGATATAGCTACAAATGCTATTAAAACATAACTAATTATACTAATAATTTGATTTACTGATTTCATCATAATTCCTACCATATCAGTATAATTTATTACATTTTCTTCTTTTCCTTCATCTTTTTGCTTTTGGTTATAATTTTCAATTTCTCTTGTAATACCATCTTTAGATTCAAAATCTTTAGGATAAATGCTTATAGAAGATGGATTATTCAAGTCTACTGCACCTAGTTTTTCTAAATTCTTCTCATAACTTGAATTCATATTTTCTGTATATGCTTCCATCATCTGTGATAATTCTTCTGCACTCAAAGTTGCCATTGCCATTTTTTGCTCTCTTGATAGTGAATCATAATTAAACTCTTGTTTCTCATCTTCTGTTGGAAATTCTAAGCCTGAAAATACATTTATTTTAGGATCTTCTTTTTGCTCCTTTACAATTTTAGATTCATTTGATTTGTTAATAACATATTCTTCTAAATCTTTTGTATATCCTATTCCTTCTGTCATAGATACTGCAACTGTATCTGGATTTTGTTTAATTATTCCTACAACTTTAATACTTTCTGCTTTATCTATTTTTTGTTTCATGTACTTATTATCATCTTCTTTATCAAGCCATAGTCCATTTTCTTTAGTATAATAATCTGAATTTAAAATTAATTTAAATGATAATCCTAACAATTCATCATAAGTGTATGATGTCTGACTAGATTCTTCAACACTTTTACCTTTTTGCATTGCTTTAAATTTCTTTTCTAATTCATTTTGATCTTTTAATCCTAATGAGTATAATGTATAATCGCTAAGTTCATTATTTTCATTTACAACTAATACTACTTCGTTATAGTTTTTAGGCCAAGCACCTGCAAGCAAATTATATTGTGAATGTAATAATTGTTCATTATCTAGCAACTCAATCCATACATCTGTATTTGACATCATAACTGACGACATTGAAGAATTATCTCTTGCTTCAATCATTTCTCCCATTCCCATAGCATTCATAACAGTACTTGGATTAACTTTTACTATTCCATCTTCTGTATTTTCTTTATATAAATTAATATTTAAGTTATAGCTATAATCTATTGCATTCGTATAACCTCTTATTGAATTATTATCTTCTTCTAAATATTTTTTTAACTCTTTTAAATTATTGTTTGTTACCTTGTTTGAAAGAGTAGCTATCATTTCATCCATAATATCAGATGAATATACTCTTTGATCTTCATAATTTGATGTATCATTATTTGTTTCTCCCATCATATTTTCCATCATACTAGACATATCTATTGTTTGCTCTTCTATTGTAATTGGATAAGAAGATAATGTATCTTCCTCTACTTTATTTATATAATTCTGTACACCTGTTGATATTGCAAGTATTAAAGCAATTCCAATAATACCAATACTTCCTGCGAAAGCTGTTAAAAACGTTCTTCCTTTTTTAGTCATTAAATTATTTAAACTTAAGTTTAAAGCTGTAAAAAAGCTCATTGATGGTTTTTTACTTTTCTTTTTATCATCCTTATTTTTATCTTCTTTTGATTTATATGGGTTACTATCATCTGTTACTTTACCATCTAAAACTTTTATTATTCTTGATGAATACTTTTCTGCTATTTCTGGATTATGTGTTACCATTATTATTAATTTGTTTTTTGAAATCTTTTTTAATATTTCCATTATTTGCACACTTGTTTTTGTGTCTAATGCCCCTGTTGGTTCATCTGCTAAAATTATTTCTGAATCATTTACTAATGCTCTTGCTATTGCAACCCTTTGCATCTGCCCACCTGACATTTGATTTGGTTTTTTACCTATTTGGTCTTTTAATCCTACACTTTCTAATGCATTTATTGCCCTTTTTCTTCTTTCTTTTTTTGATACTCCAGATAACGTAAGTGCAAGTTCTACATTTGCTAAAACTGTTTGATGAGGTATTAAGTTATAATTCTGAAATATAAATCCTACAGAATGGTTTCTGTAAGTATCCCAATCTCTATCTTTGAATTCTTTAGTAGATTTACCGGTTTATTGATAAATCACCGTTTGTATATCTATCTAATCCACCTATTATATTTAAAAGTGTTGTTTTTCCACATCCACTTGGTCCAAGTATTGATACGAACTCGGATTCTCTAAATTCTATATTTATTCCTCTTAATGCTTCTACCCTAGAATCTCCTGATAAATATTCTTTGGTGATATTTTCTAATTTTAACATTTTTCCTCCTTCAAAACTATATGAGTTTTGTACTTTTTTTACTTTTTACTATTAATTCTTAGCTTAATAATTATATTCCCCAAAATTACCTATGTCAACCATTAAAATTGACCGTTTTTTTATTTTATGCTATAATTAATACTAAGTATACTTTTTGTATATTAAAAAATTATTGAAAGGAGTTGTCTTCTTATGTTTTATAGAAGACATATTGCAGAATATTCAGGGATACGGGGATTAAAAATACATCCATCGCTTTATGTGAAGCATAGTAATAATTCTTCCCTCACACTAGAAGAAAAGTTTGCATATGATTTTTTTCGCACATCTTCAAATGAAAAATTAAATTATCTTTGGAGAATAGCAGAAAAATGTGATGAAAAAGAGATTCCAATTTATTTTTATAAAGAAAGAGAAAATGGCACTATAACACATCTTTCTAAGGAAGAAATGGCTATTTTCGACTTTGAACATTCTTCATGGCACTTACGTTTTCTTTTACCTAGGGAAGATGTAGTTAGTAATGTATCTGAACATCCCATAGCTATTATCTTTCATAAGACCTTTCAAAGCCGTACTTTATGATAAGTACGGTATTTATTTATTCTTGACAATAGTTATATAAGTGATATAATTATTTCAAATATTATTAAGGAGCACACTTATGGATAAAAGAAAATTAGAATTAGTTACTGATTTTTATGAATTTACTATGTCAAATGGATTTTTCACAAAAAATATGCAGAATACTAAAACCTATTTTGATGTATTTTTTAGAGAAATACCAGACAATGGCGGTTATGTTATATTTGCAGGTTTAGAGCAAATAATTGAATATATTAAAAATTTAAATTTTGATGAGGAAGATATAAACTATTTAAAAAGTAAAAATATATTTTCTGATGATTTTTTACAATACCTTAGAAATTTTAAGTTTACAGGAACTATCTGGTCCGTTTCAGAAGGAACTGTAGTATTTCCAAATGAACCTCTAATTACAGTTAAAGCTCCTATTATTGAAGCACAACTTTTAGAAACTGCATTGCTTTCTTTAATTAATCATCAATCTTTAATTGCAACAAAAGCTAGTAGAATAGTAAGTGCAGCTCATGGTCGTCCTGTAATGGAATTTGGTGCAAGAAGAGCCCATAGTATAGATGCTGCTGTTTTTGGAGCAAGAGCTGCAATTATTGGTGGATGTGTTCGGAACATCATGTACTTTAACAGCAAAAGAATGGAATACCCCCGTAAGTGGAACAATGGCTCATAGTTTTATACAAGCATTTGATTCTGAATATGAAGCATTTAAAACTTACGCAGAAACTTATCCCAATGACTGTACTTTATTAATAGATACTTATGACACTTTAAACTCAGGAATAAAAAATGCAATTAAAGTTTTCAACGAAGTATTAGTTCCAAATGGATATAGACCTAAAGCAGTAAGGTTGGATAGTGGTGATTTATCTTATTTATCTAAAAAAATAAGAACTATTTTAGATAAGGCAGGATTTGAGGATTGTAAAATATGTGGAACAAATGCACTTGATGAATATGTAATTACTTCTATATTAGATGAAGGTGCAAAAATAGATTTGTTTGGCGTTGGTGAAAATTTAATTACCGCCAAAAGTAACCCTGTTTTTGGTGGTGTTTATAAATTAGTTGCAATAGAAAAAGATGATAAAATCATTCCTAAAATAAAAGTATCTAATAATACAATTAAAATAACTAATCCTGGATTTAAAAAAGTATATAGATTTTATGATAAAAAAACTAATAAGGCATTAGCTGATATAATTACTTTACATGATGAAACAATTCCAAAAGACGAATATACAATATTTGACCCTGTTTCGCCTTGGAAAAAGAAAATTTTAACAAATTATACTGTAAGGCCTTTACAAAAATTAATTTTTGATAATGGTAATTTAGTTTATAATTTGCCTAATTTAGATGAAATAGCAAAAAATGAAAAAAAAGAATTGGATACATTGTGGAATGAAGTTAAACGTATAAAAAATCCACATAAATACTATGTAGATTTATCTCAAAAATTATGGGATTTAAAAAATGAATTATTAGAAAATAAATAATTGAAGTAAAATAAATTGTTGTTTATGGAATTAAATTTATTTTACTTCAATTCCATTTTGTTTCATAATTTTAAAAGCCATTTCATTGTATTCATTTCTATTATGTATTGGTGAATTATATGTTTCTACTGCATTTTTATATATTTTTACTCTTATATTTAAATTATACTCATTTATATATGTTTTTAAGGGAATAGCAAAATTCATAACACATAAATCTGTACAACAACCAGTAATTACAATTTCTTCTAATTTATTTTGTTTTTCTTTCATATATTTTATAAACTCATCCGTCACAAAGCCACATGTTGAATTTTTTCTAATTAATTTCATATTATTTTTATATGGCATAAGTTCATCAATAAGCTCTGCTTCCTCTGTTCCTAATATGCAATGATTTGGAAAATTCTCAAATTCCTTTGAATTTTCGTCATGTCCTTCTTGAACACTTATTATATCATCGTTATTATTAATATATTCTTGTATTAAATTTATAATATTTGGAGTTATATCATTAATTTTTGTATCTGCAAGTGCTCCTTTTTTTACAAATCCATTTACCATATCTATTACTAGTAAAAGTTTTTTCATAATTTTAATTCTCCTTATTTAATTAATTAATAAATTATTTTACACATTGGACTATTTCCTAAAATTTGCTAGGATGTAGACAAAAATTTCATTACTATGAAATTTTATAACCTCACGTCCAAACACTCTCAATTCATGTTTGAAATTATAAAATTCCATGAATCCTTGCACATCTCTTCTATTCCTCTTTCGCAGGTCCATCCAAGTTCTTTTTTTGCTTTTGTAGGATCAGCATAATATATAGCTAAATCTCCACTTCTTCTAGGTGCAATTTTGTATGGAACATCAATGTGATTTACTTTTTTAAATGTTTCAATTATTTCTAAAACAGTATATGCTGTTCCTGTTCCTAAATTATATATAAACACACCGCTTTTTTCTATATTCAATTTTTCTAAAGCTTTTATATGACCAATAGCTAAGTCAACTACATGTAAATAATCTCTAGCTCCTGTACCATCTTTTGTTCCTTCGTAGTCATTACCAAATACATTTAAATGGTCTAATTCTTTATTAGCTACTTTTACTATAAATGGCATTAAATTATTAGGTATACCTTGAGGATCTTCTCCAATTAAACCACTTTTATGAGCTCCTATTGGGTTAAAATATCTCAAAATAGCGATGTCCCATGAATTATCCGATGTATATAAATCTTCTAAAATTTGCTCAATCATTGATTTAGTACTACCATATGGATTTGTGGTTTTACCTCTTCCGAATTCTTCAATATATTTTGGTGTACCTGGATTACCGTAAACTGTAGCAGATGAACTAAATACTATCTTTTTACAATTATACTTTTTCATCAATTTTAATAGTATTAGAGTACCTGTTACATTATTATGATAGTATTTTATTGGTTTTTCAACAGATTCTCCTACTGCTTTTAAACCTGCAAAATGTATTACAGATTCTATATTATTTTCTTTAAATACTTTATTTAATTCTTCTTCATCTAATATGTCTACCTCATAAAACTTAAAATCTTTTCCTGTAATTTTTTTAATTTTATCCAAAACTCCTGGCTTACTATTTACAAAGTTATCTACTATTATAATATCTTCATCTCTATTAAGTAATTCAACAACTGTATGGCTTCCTATATAGCCTGCTCCACCTGTTACTAAAATTGCCATATTATTTCACTCCCATCTATTAACAATTTGATTATATACCAAATAAAGAATTATAACAACTATTTATTTACACAAATTGTTGTTTGTAGAAATAAATTTATTTTCAAATCCTCAAGGGCGGATGACCTTGCCTACCTCTACATATTTCAAAATAATTTTATCAAAAAAATTGCATTTTGATATTTCATTTTTCATATAAATTTGTATATATTTCATAATCCCTTAAAATTTTTCTTACATAATTATTTGTTTCTCTAAACGGAACATTTTCTATATCTGATGCATCTTTTTTTATAACTCCTTCTTCTAACCATTTATCTACATTTCCAATTCCAGCATTATATGCAATAATTGCTAGATAATAATTATTATTATATTTTTCTAATAGGTTACAAAAGTATTTTAATCCTACCTTTATATTCAATTCTGGATTAAATAAGTCTTCTTTAGTAACATTTAAACCCATTTTATTTGCTGTTTCTATTGCAGTATTTTCCATTATTTGCATTAGTCCTACTGCATTTCTTGTAGATTTTGCATTTTCGTTAAAGTTGCTTTCTGCCTTTATTATTGCATAAACCATATATGATTCTATATTATATTCTTTTGAATATTTTTCTATATATTCACTATATTTTAATGGATACATCTTTTTCATTACTATATCATCTATTTTAATTATTTTAAATAATACAAAATAAATTAATAAAATTATAATTAGTATCGTTAAAATTTTTGCCAGTCTTTTCAAATCTATCTCCTTTTTTATCTTTTGTATAATTGGTAATATAATTTTATAAAACAAATCAAAATTGCTAGATTGTGCATTTTAATAAATGAGTAAAACCAGAGGTGTGTGTTTGCACATTGAGGATTTTACGATTGAATTAAAATATGCAGGATAGTGATTTTAATTTGTTTTACTTGGCTTCGTACCACGAAAATCCTTCAGTTACTTCTGCCTTTAATGGAACATCTAATTTAATTACATTTTCCATTTCTGTTTTTAATATTTCTTTTACAATTTCTTTTTCATCTAAATCAGTCTCGATCAATAGTTCATCATGTACCTGAACAATTACTTTAGATTTAAGATTTTTCTCTTTTAGTTTTTTATATACATTAATCATAGCAATTTTCATAATATCAGCTGCAGTCCCCTGTATTGGTGTATTCATAGCTACTCTTCCACCAAATTGTCTTACCATATAATTATTCGATTTAAGTTCTGGAACGTATCTTCTTCTATGATAAAGAGTTTCTGCAAATCCTTTTTCTTTGGTTTCTTCTACTACATTTGTCATAAATGCTTTTATTCCACTATATTTATCTAGATATTGTTCTATATATTCTTTGGCTTTTTTTCTAGATATTCCAAGTTGTTGTCCTAGTCCAAAATCACTTATTCCATATACTATTCCAAAATTAACTGCTTTTGCACTTGCTCTTTGTTCTTTTGTAACTTCTTCTATTGGTATATTTAAAACTTTAGATGCAGCCTGTGCATGAATATCTTCATTGTTATTGAATGCCTCTATCATGTGTTTATCTTGTGAAATATGTGCTAAAACTCTAAGTTCTATTTGTGAATAATCTGCATCAATGTATATTGCATCTTCTTTTGGTTTGAATACCTTTCTTAATTTTTTACCAAGTTCCATTCTTGTAGGTATGTTTTGAAGATTAGGATCTGTACTACTGATTCTTCCTGTTGTTGTTACAGTTTGATGAAATTTTGAATGTATTCTACT
This sequence comes from uncultured Clostridia bacterium, assembly GCA_947629355.1. Classification (GTDB taxonomy): domain Bacteria; phylum Bacillota; class Clostridia; order TANB77; family CAG-508; genus CAG-452. Next base: position 42,927 of record CANRDJ010000004.1, on the reverse strand, counting down.
TGTTTTTTCATCTATATATGGAATTAAGCCTTCTACATAAGTAGAATTTAATTTGACCAATTGTCTATATTCTAATATCTTTTCGATTACTGGATGCTCATATTTTATTTTTTCTAAAACATCTACATCTGTTGAGTAACCAGTTTTTGTCTTTTTAACTGCTGTTAATTTTAATTTTTCAAATAATACTTCTCCTAACTGCTTTGTAGAATTTATATTAAATTCTTCTCCTGTTTGCTCATATATTTCTTTTGTTAGAATATCAATTCTTGTCTGTAATTCCTTTCCATACTCTAAAAGTTCTTTTTTATCAACATATATTCCTTCATATTCCATGCTAGCTAAAACTTCTACAAGTGGCATTTCTATTTCTTCAAATAATTTTAAACTATTTTCACTATTCATTTTATCTTTTAAAACTGTATATAATTTAAATATTAAATATGCATAAATATAGTTTTTATCTATATTATTTTTTTTCTCTCCCATTACATCAAATAGATTTATTTGATTTTCCTTTTCTTCTGTAATTCCTTCTCTTGCTAAATATTCTTTCATATCATATCCTAAATATTCATTTGCCAAATATTCTATTGTATATTTATTGATATTAGAATTTAGTATATATCCTGCAATTGATGCATCAAACATTAGGTTTTTTGCTTGTATATTATTTTTCCATAATAAAATATATTCTTCTTTTTGTTTATATCCACATTTTAAAATATCTTGATTTTCGAATATTTCTTTGAAATAATTTAAATTGTCTATATAACATGATTTATTCATATCTTCTGAATATATTACAAATGAATCTTTTTCCAAATAATAATACATAGCTTTTTTTGCTATGATTTCTGATTTTAATTTCTTTAGGTCTTCATTGTTTAAATTAGTTTTATATTCGATTTTTGTTATTTGTGTAGCTTCTTCATCATTTGAAATGGTTTCTGAATTTAAAAGATTAAATCTATCAATAAATCTGTTGAATTTTAATTTTTTAAATATATCTAATACTTCTTTGTTATTCCATTCTTTGTTTTCTAATAATGTTAAATCTTTTTCTATAGGTGCATTTATGTCTATTGTTCCTAGTGTTTTTGATAAATAAGCAAGTTCCTTATTTTCTTCTAACCTTTCTTTTAGTTTTCCTTTTTGTTTATCTATATTTTCATATACACCATCAATTGATTTATATTCTTTTACTAAATTTATAGCTGTTTTTTCTCCTACACCTGGAACTCCTGGAATGTTATCAGATGTATCTCCCATAAGTCCTTTTACTTCTATTAAATCTAAAGGTTCTAAGCCATATTCTTCTTTAATTTTTTCTACTGTATAATCTTCCGTTTCTGTTTTTCCCATTTTTGTTCTAGGAATTCTTACCTTTATATTTGTATCGATTAACTGAAAACTATCTCTATCTCCTGTTAAAACAGTAACATCTAAGTTTTGATTTTGTCCCCATTTTGCAAGAGTTCCTAGAATGTCATCTGCTTCGTATCCTTCTTTTTCTATTATGCAAATATTCATTGCTGTTAGTACATTTTTAAGAATTGGCATTTGCATTGCCAGTTCATCTGGCATTCCTTTTCTATTTGCTTTGTATTTATCGTACATTTCATGTCTTTTTGTCGGTGCTTTTAAATCAAATGCTACTGCTAAATATTTAGGTTTTATTTCGTCTAATATTTTAAATAATATGCTTAAGAAACCATATACTGCATTTGTATATGTTCCGGTCTTCTGTCATTAGCATTTTGTTTCCCATTATTCCATAAAATGCTCTATTTATGATACTATTTCCATCTATTAAAACTAACTTGTCCAAAATTACCTCCTTTTTTATATATTAAATAAATAATAAATCTAATATTGATATAATTAAAAAAATAGCTGGCGGATAACATATGTATAAATTTAAATACTCAAATTTATTTTCTAATTCAAATTTTTTAATAGATATACTAGTTAATAGCAAAAGTAATATTGGAAAAAGGTATCTCATTTGATATCCATTAATACTATTTGCACCAACTGGTGTATATGATAAATACATTGATGTGCTTGTCATTGCAAAAACTATTAAAAACGATAATATAAAAATCAATCTGTTCTTAACTGTTAACTGCTTGCTAGAATCTGTTACACTTATAAACAATAAATAAGTCAGTATCATTATAAAAACTTTATTATAAGTAGTATCAAAAAACATAGGTGCATTTAAAAAACTTAAACCTTCTAAACTTATAAAAGTACCTATAGTGTGATGTACTAGTATTTTACAATATTTCAATGGATTATTTATAACATAATAAAACTGCTCAGTTGTGTTAGTATCCTTAACTCTTGGATCTCCTGGTGCATTTATGCTGTTTTTAGTTGCTGATATAATCACAGTAAATATTATTATTATAAATATTAATATATATATCATAAGTTTTTTATTCTCTTTTATAATCTTTTTCAATGGTAAAATAAATATTATTAAAGATATGGCAATATATCCTACACTCTTTATAGATGCTGCCAATAGTGCTAGTAATATTAGTATTAAAATATCCTTTGTGTATATTTTAGATTTCTCATATAATTTTAAACAATATCCCATAAATAAAGCACATAAAGCTGTAGATATTGCATCTGGTGAATAAACTGATCCTAAAGCAAGAAGCATTGGCATAAATAATAAAGCATACGCTATATGTTTTTTATATGGCATTACTTTTATTGTCAGTAGCACAAGTATTGTATAGCCTAAAATATTAAATATCCTTCCTGTAATATATATATCTGCTATACTTCCACCCAATGTTTTAGCTATAAAGATTCCAAGTCCACTTATAAAATAAGAAGTTGTATAATAATAAAAATCATTGGGAGTATCTTTAATATCTCTATCTGAAAAATCTTTGTTTAGCTCACCTGTTGGTTTTTCATGAAAATAAGTTACAAATTTTTCTATATTCATCTGTCTTGGCATTGAAGCAACACTTTCATCTATTGTAGCATATTTTAAATTTAAACTACCAATTGCTATGCTATAGCTAGATAAAAAATGTCTTTTTTCGTCTAATTGATTATTAATAGTAACAGAAATTGAGAAAATACTACCAAATATCAGTGATGTTATTATTATGTTTTTATATATATTATTTGATGTATATATTGCAAATATATCAAAAGCCAAAAATGAAATTAATGAAACAATAGCATACAAATTAATCTTTTTCATTATATTTACATTAATAATAATTATTATAGAAAATAATATTGTTAAAATTAATGTAATATCTAAAAAATAGCATTTTATTTCACTATTAAAACTATCAATTACATCTTTGATAAGTCTATTTTTAAATTTTAAAAAAACCATAAAAATGCTTATATACACTATAAGTCTATAAAATGAAAAATTATAATGAACTAATCTTTTTGTAAAGAATTCATAATTACAATAGAATAATTCATATAATAGAATAATTGCGATATATAAAACGCTTGTAATTATAAATATTTCTTTTTCAGTTAATTTTCTCAATTTATTTCCTAGTTTTCTATTTTCTCCTTTATTATTCATTATTTCCCCTTTTTATTTGCAATCTTTTTTAGAATAATATTATATAAATTTAATTGTCGTCAGTTTCCCTTTTTATAATATCTATATCTTGTTTTGTTTTCATTGAATTTAAAATAACTACTACTGCACTAATTGCTACAAACAAATAGAAATTCACTCCTCTTGTAAGTAACATAGCCCCATCTAGTAAATTTTCAGGAAATATTGATGCAAATATTGCCATATAACCACCCTCACTTACTCCTACTGCTCCTGGAGATGGTATTCCAGATACTGTTGCATACAAAAGTGACTGCATAGTTAGTATTTGAAAGATATTATGCCCAGATAATCCAAATGAGCAATATACTAAATAAGAAATACTATAAAATGCTATAAATTGAATATAAGTAGTTATTAAATTTTTTAAAATTACTGGTGTATTGCCTTTTATGTATGTTGCACTATTTTGATACCTACTAAGTTCATTTTCTAATTTTAATTGTTTATTTTCAATATCCTTTACTTTAAAGAATTTTAATATTCTTATTACAATTTTTATTATCCCTTTTGTTATTCTTTTTGAAAATATTGAAATAAATAGTAATGTAAGAGCTGTTACATTTAGTATTACTCCAATAGCAAAAAACCATGCTAAAACGTTATTTAGATATTTATAATTAAATGCTAAACTAAACAATGCCATTGAAATTGTAACTATTTGAACACAAGTTAAATTTATTAGAAGTGCAAGTGTTGAATTTGCAACAGATATTCTATCTTTATGCATATAATATATTTGCATTGGTTGTCCACCAGTTGCAGCAGGTGTTATTGAACTAAAGAAAAATCCTATTAAAGCATATTTAATATTTTTTAAAAATGTACTTTTTTCTTTTAGTGCTTTTAATGTTCTTCCTATATTAATAGCTTCACAAATCATATAGAAGCACATACATAATATCGCAATTAATACAAATTTCTTATTTACATTTGCCAATATAATAACTATTTCAGATATATTCTGGTCTTTTAATATAATATAAAATGTTAGTACAATTAACACAAAAAATAATATTAAATTTCTTAGTAATTTCTTTGTTTTTTTCATTTAAATCTATCCATTCTAATTATTTTTACAAACTTGATTAATACTTAATCCTGTTATATCTTTTAAATATTCTAATTTATTTTCTTCAACTTCCTTTTCTCCTTTATCATAAATATCAAATCTTATATTTATGTTTTCACTTAATTCAATTGTAAATTTTCCATTAGTGTCTCGAATAAACACATATTTTTCTTTATTATCATTTTTATTTTCAATTTTCAAAGAGTTGCTGCAATCAAATTTATTTGTATATCTTTTTCCTTTATAATAAATTATAAATTTTGATGTATCTATATGCTCTTGTATTTTTTCTTCTAAATAACATGTAAGAAAATCTTTATGATTAGAATTTCCCTGAGATTTAAAAATATTTATCTCTGTTTCTTCTAAATTTTTACTTTCCTTTTTTATTAATATCCTTGCTTTTGTTGCATATTTAAATAAACTATTACTATTAATAAAATAATATTTCCAGTGTTTGTTATTTGTAAATGTTTTTATTATCTGTTTAAACTTTTCCTTAATATTTTCTGCATTTTCCTCATCTTTATTTTCAATTTTAATTATCTTTAGCAATTGATTTTTTTCAATAAAATTATTAAACTTTTTATTTAACTCGTTATTTTCGTTTAAAGCTTTTTTCCATACATTTGTATTATCAGAATCATAGAAATTAAAAAATGTATCATATTCTCTATCTTTTATAAAATACTTATTATCACATAGCATTGCCTTTTGCAATAAATATTCTTCTTTTTCTTTAAATTCTGTTGTTTCAGGATAATAATAAAATATTGCATTTATTAATTCTCTATATTGTCTAAATTTATTGAAATCTTTTTTAGCAAAATCAAATAAGAATTTAATTCTTCCTGCTAAGTACATAATATTATCAGCATTAATAATTTCTTCATTCCAATCACTATTTTCTTGACTTAACTGTGCTTTCATTTGCTCTAATTTATACCACTCTTTTTCTGTTTGGCTATTATCATATTCATTAAATACACTAGCCTCAAATGATGTATGAAAAAAATAATTAATAATATTTGGATATTCTTTAAGTTTTTCCGATAATTTTGTAATTTTTCTAAAAACTTTAAAAAATGAAATCTTAGTAATATCTTGTATTTGTCTATTCTCAATTTGAATGTGAGGCTGAATCTCAATAAAATTTCTTACTATTCTTAACCAATTTATAAAATTGTCATAATTTTCTTCTATGTTACATTCTCTGTTTTCAAAATATTTCATAATAGCATAAAACTTTAAAATATCTGTTACATTATTATCTCCCTTTTCTATTAACTTTTTCCATATTATATTAATATTTATAGTTACAGTCTTATTTTCTTTTACAAAGCACATATTTTTAATATTATTCATTACATTCGTAAATCTCTCAAAAAAATTACTATCCATAATTGTCTTTTCTTCATTTAATCCCAAATCAAAACTTTCTTTTCTCTGTATTATACTTACTATATATTGTAATTTCTCTTTGTTACCTTCAATAATAGATTTTTCAGTAAAAAAGTATATAATAAATAGTCTAATTAAATTATAAAAATACTCTTCTACATATTTGATATTCTTTTTTCTGTTTTCTTCATCAATTGTATATAATATATCATTTATCCACTTATTATTAATGTTTATACAAAAACCTTCATAATCAAATTTATCACTACTTTTTTCATATTTATCACTAGCTATTTTTTCAATATATGATTTATTTATTTCAAAGTCATTTAACTGTTTACCTCTTGAATTCATTTTTATATATAATTCATCAGGATTAATATCATCTTCAAATCCAATTATTTTACAAGAAAATGTTATTAGGGATAGTTTTTCTTTAAGTTTTGTATTGCATTCCTCATAATGATTTTGAATTTCATCTAACATCTCTAATGCACTTTGAACAGTTACATCATTTTTCCATTTACTTTCATAGTAATAAATACTATTTTTTATAATTTTTGAAAATCTAATTTTCTCTTTATGCTTCATATGATTATTTTCTATTTTTGCATTATCATATCTTGTTTTAAAAATATTACCATATTCTTTTAACATTTGGAAAAATTCTTTTGAACTCTCTCTAGTTTCGTACAATATATCCAAATTTTTTATTCTTTCATCTAACCCTTCTTCAATTGTGTAAATAAACCAATGTAACAAAAATAAAGTTGTCAATCTCTGTTGCCCGTCAATTGGTATAAAGTAGTTTCCTTCTATAATTCCAAAAATTATATCTAATTTGATAAGTTTGTCTTCTTTTATAGAATCAAAAATATCATCTATTATTTTTTTTCTAATCTTTTTATTTTTTCCTTGTACATAATTTCTTTGAATTCTTGGAATTTTAATTGTTTTTCCACTAATATATATATCTAAAAAGTTATTAAAAGTAACTTTCTCTTCATTACTTCCTTCTTGTATTTTATTTATTATATCTTTTAATTCTTCAGAACTATTTTCTAATAATTTAGCTTTATCTTTTAATTCTTCAATTAATCCTTTTAAATTGTCTATTTCCATTATAATTCTTATCTCCCATAATATTATCATATATAGTGTCTATTATATCTTGTTCATATATATCATAATCTTCTTGTTTCCATTCAAGAAATTGTTGCTTCTTTAAACTATCTTTTTTAGTATAAAAAGCTTTTAAAAATGCTTTCATTGTACATATAGGAACATAATTGTCTTTACTATTTCTTATAATATTATTTCTTTTAATTATAAAAAAGTTGTTCCCATTAGAACTATTTAATTCTCTATCTAGTAAAGCTAAATTTCCTATTCCATGCATTTCAATTTTATTCTTTTTGTTATCAAATATCTTATCGAATATTTCTTTCATTTTTTCTTCTGCATTTTCTTTGTTTTTTTCCCAATTTTCACTTGTTGGAATCTCTTTTGGATCTATTCCCATTGTTTTAAAATATTCTGTTAAAATTCTAAAATCTTTTAATTTTTCTATATTTTTATTTTCATGTTGAGAACTTATATGTTCCAAACTCCACATAATTTTTTTATCTTTTATACCCTCTGCTGTTCTTTCTTTTCTTTTTTCTTTATTTACAAAATATTTATCAAAAGGAAATCTTTTTGAATCTTTAGAATAATTAGTAGTTAAAATATTATATAATAATAAAATTGCCATAATTTCATCGTCACCATATTGTAATTTTTCTATTTCGTTTTTAAATTTCTCCTTATCTATTTCTATTCCTAAATCCAGTTTTAATAATTTATATACTACTTTTTTAATTCTATTTTTTAAATTATTAGTAAATTCATTTTTACTATTATTTTTAATATAATACTCTTCTTTTAGTTCAAAAAACAATTCATTATTATCTCCTTCTTTTACTAAAAATCCAATAAAATTATATATTTCATCATCTTCATACCATTCAATAAAATTTTGAAAAACATTTTTTATATCTTTTTCCCAAATTTTTTCTATATTTGCATCTGGTTTATTTATTTTTTCCTGATATTTTTCATATAAATCATTACTATTTTTGTTAATCATATTTAAAAATTCTGTCATTCTATCATTTGTAATTTCATTACTTACGAAATACCAAAATGAATTATCGCGTAATTTATTTTCAATTTCATTCCATTCTTTGCTTATTCTATCAATTACTTTTTTATTCTTTTTATCTTCTTTTAATAATTCTGCTTTTATCAAATCTGCAGTTGTTAATTTAATTTTTCCAGTATTTACTCTTAAAAATGCTTTTTTATCGTCATCCTCTTTTTCTAATTCATACCACATTACTGTAACTTTTGTTCTAATAAAGTCAAAAAATTCAGAATCTACTTGATTATCTTTTAGCCAATTATATATTGTTTTTAATGCCTTTTCATAATAATAATCATTTAGGTTCTCATATTTTATAGTTTTTGTATCATAATATTCTTTTATCTTTTCATCAATCTCAAATCTATCATTGTTTACAGATGTTATATAATTATATTTTATTGAATAGCATTTATATTCATTATTCAAATTATACTTTAAAAGCATATATATTGTAGTTAATCTTTGCTGACCATCAACTAAATAATATATATTTTTTGCCTTTTCTTTTACAATTATAGGTTGTAAATAATATTTCCTCTTAGAATCTTTTTTAAATTCATCCAAAATATCTTGTAGTATTTTTTTTACTTGTTTTTCCTCCCACCTATATCCCCTTTGATATTCTGGAATTTCAAATTTTACATCATCTAATTCTCTAATAGTTTTTTCTTTTAATATTTCACTATTTATTTGTTTCATTTATTATTCTTTCTCCTATTTAACTCATTATTATTACATAATATGTCCATTTTTAATTTTACAATTTGTGCCTTCATTTATTTTGTGTGTTGATAAATTACATACTCCTATAATTTTAAATTTCTTAACCCCCTTGAAATAACTCATTTATTTCTTATTGTGTTGTAAATATCTTTCTTCCTCTGAAAACACACATCCGCAATATTTTTGCATATATAATCCAAGTTCCCTTGCTTTTCTTTGTCCTTCTCTAAATCCTATTCTAAAATCTCTATAAACAAATTCTATTCCATATTCTTTTGCAAGTTTCTCTCCTAATTCTTTTAATGCTTCATGATTTTGATATGGACTAACAAGTAGTGTTGTTGAAAAGCTATCGTATCCATGTACTTTTGCATATTTTACAGTTTGCTCTAATCTTACTTTATAGCAATAATTTATGCATCTATTTTTTAAATCGGTAACTACATTTTTGCAAAAATCTCTTAATCCATAGTTATCTTCAAAAATGGATTCTATATTAATTGATTTTGTATACTGTTTTAAACAATCTCTCCTTGCTTCATACTCTTTATATGGATGTATGTTGGGATTATACCAATATACTGTTGGTTCTATTTCTTCATTTCTTAAACTTTCTATGCAATACACACTACAAGGTGCACAGCAAGTGTGTAATAATAATTTCATCTTTATTCCTCTTCTATATTAATTTTTTTATCTATTATGTATTCTGGTCTTTTTTTAGTATCATCATATATTCTTGCTATATATTCTGACATCATCCAGATAGATACTAATTGAACACCTGCAAAAAAAGTAATTGCTACCATCATAGATGTCCAACCTGATGCCAAGTTATTTAGATTAAATATATATGATACTAGAGCATATACTAATAATATAATTGATATAAATATTGAAATAATTCCTATTCCTCCAATTAACTTCAAAGGTTTAGTAGAAAAACTAATTATTCCATCTGATGCAAGTTTTAGCATTTTTTTTAGTGGATATTTTGTTTTACCTGCAAATCTTTCTTGTCTTTCATATTCTATTGGAATTTGTTTAAATCCTACCCAACTAAATAATCCTCTTAAAAATTTATTATGTTCAGGCATAGAATTAATTACATCAATAACTTTTCTATCAGCTAGTCTAAAATCTCCTGTATCTTTTGGAATTTCTACATCTGAAAGCCCATTTAGTATTCTGTAAAACATTTTTGCTGTTAGAAGTTTAAATTTAGATTCACCTTTTCTTGCTTTTCTTTTCGCATATATTACATCATTTCCTTGTTCCCATAGTCTAATCATATCTACTAATAATTCTGGAGGATCTTGCATATCACTATCAATTATAAGGCAGCAATCTCCTGTTACATATTTTAATCCAGCAGTTACTGCCGCTTGATGTCCAAAATTTCTTGAAAATGATATTATTTTTACATTTTTATCTTCATCTGATATTTTTTTTAATAGTTCTAATGTTCTATCTTTGCTTCCATCATTTACAAATATTATTTCATGCTCAAAATCGTTTAAACCATTTAAAACTACTTTAGTCCTAATATAACATTCTTTAACTACCTCTTCTTCATTATACATTGGTATTACAACTGATACTTTTTTCATTTTATTCTCCTTTATATTCTAGTCCTAGATGTTTATATGCATTTGGTGTTACAATTCTGCCTCTAGGCGTTCTTGATAAGAATCCCATTTGTAGTAAATATGGTTCATATACATCTTCAATTGTCTCTGTTTCTTCTCCTATTGTTGAAGAAAGAGTTTCAATTCCCACAGGTCCACCAGAATAGCTTAATATTATAGTTTTCAATATTTTTCTATCTATATTATCAAGTCCGAAGTTCATCTATTTCCAATTTTTCTAAAGCTATTTTTGTTATTTTTTCTGTTATACTTCCGTCACCTAAAACAGCTGCATAATCCCTTACTCTTTTCAATAATCTATTTGCTATTCTTGGTGTCCCCCTAGAACGTCCGTGCAATTTCCAAAGAACCTTTTTCATCTATCTCTACATTTAAAATCTTAGCCGATCTTTTTACTATTGTATTTAATTCATCTGAATTATAAAGTTCCAATCTATGTACTATACCAAATCTATCTCTAAGTGGAGTTGTAAGTGAACCTGCCCTTGTAGTGGCTCCAATTAAAGTAAATTTAGGTAATTCTAATCTAATAGACCTCGCACTAGGTCCTTTACCTATAATTATATCCAAATTGTAATCCTCTAAGGCAGGATAAAGTATTTCTTCAACACTTCTGTTTAATCTGTGTATTTCGTCTATAAATAAAACATCATTTGGTGAAAGATTTGTCAAAAGTGCTGCTAAATCTCCTGGTTTTTCTATTGCAGGTCCTGATGTTATTCTAATATTAGCATTCATCTCTGTAGATATAATACTAGCAAAGGTTGTCTTTCCAAGTCCTGGAGGTCCATATAATAAAATATGATCTAGTGGTTCACCTCTTTTTTTTGCTGCTTCAATATATATTTTCATATTTTCTTTTACTTTAGTTTGTCCTATATATTCATCTAGTGTTTTTGGTCTTAATGAAATCTCAGATATTTCCTCTGTTTCATCTTGCAAATTCGGAATTAATAAATTTTCATTTTCGTCCATTTTTTACCTCTCATTCTGTTTAATTATATCTTTAAGTTGAATTTTATGCAATAGCGAAACGTTAAAAAATAAGAGAAAGAAACCTCTTTTTTATTGGTGTCTACTTTAAGGGGTAGAGTTCACATAACCTTTCTCTTACATTTTTTTAATGGTGTATTTATATAGTATTTAAACTTTAACAAATGCTATTGCATCATAGCCATCATATTATATTTTTTATATTTTATAATTTATTATTTACATAGGTATTCCAAATATTATATATAAACAGTTAATACAGTTATTTATTTCTAAATGTAAATATAGTACAAGATTTTTAGAAATTTATTAATAAAGCATTGACAAACTAAAAAAAATTATTTAAAATAGTATGCGTGACCTAAATGGTGGATGTAGCTCAGTTGGTTAGAGCGCTGGTTTGTGGCACCAGAGGCCGTGGGTTCAAGTCCCATCTTCCACCCCACAAACCACATTAGAATATTGGGGTGTAGCCAAGTGGTAAGGCACCAGACTTTGACTCTGGCATGCGGCGGTTCGAATCCTCCCACCCCAGCCAAAAACCTCTCAGATTTATCTCTGAGAGGTTTTTAAGTTTATTATTCTGCTCTTGCTAAAATTATAATTCTTGCCTTAGAATCATCTGTACATGTAGATAAAGTAATTTCCGCTACCCCCTTTGTATCTCTAGTATAAAAACTTGTATCTTGCTCTGTTGTTTGAAATTTTTGATAAATTGTATAGCTCAATTCTTTTCCTGAATTATCTTTTATCATAATTTTATCTCCCACAGATAATTTATTATTGTCTGAGAAAAATTGTCCATTTCTATAATTATGTCCTACAATTACAACATTACCTGGTTGATTTAATTGAGTGTTACTTGGATATAATACTGCTACTGCAGCATTTAATGAATCCGGTGTAACTGTATCTAATATTGGTTGTTTAACATTTGTTTTTGGTATAGTTATATAACCAAGCATTACAAATTCTTTATAATATATTTTTTGTTTTTTTGTATTTGAACTTGAAGCTCCTTCTGATGGTGCTATTCCATTAGGTAATTCTTCTTCATTTGATTCAGAATTATTTTCTTCTACAGCTCTATCAAATTCTTCTATTGCTTCTATTGCCCTATTATCTTCTATTCTTGGTTTAATTACATAATTGTATACTAAAAATCCTACACCTAATAATATTGCTACTATAAGTATAACTAAAAGTACTGTTAACACATTTCCATATTTATTTGCTGTCATATTAAACACCTCCATTTATATCCTATATTAATATTATAACATATAATAGTTTTTTTTTATATACTTATTCGCAAATTTTTAATCCAAGTTTTTTTCCACCTAATATATGAAAATGTAAATGTTTTACTTCTTGTCCTCCATTTTCTCCACAGTTTACAATTACTCTAAATCCATCTTCATTTATCTCTTCTTTTTTAGCAATTTTATTTATTACTGTATATATTTTTCCTATTAATAATTCGTCTTCTTCTTTTAAATCTATTAAAGATGAAATATGTTTTTTAGGAATTACTAATATATGAACTGGTGCTTGTGGATCTACATCTCTAAATGCTATTATATCACTATCTTCATAAACTATAGTAGAGGGTATTTGTCCTTTTATTATTTTACAAAATATACAATCTTCCATATTTTTATTCTCCTTTATTCCAATATTGCCTTAATACGTCTAACTCCTGCTGATGATGATTCTTCCTTTATTATTTTAAAATGTCCTAATTTTTTAGTATTATCAACATGAGGTCCTCCACATAATTCTAGAGACACATCACCTATTTTATACACTGTAACAATATCTCCATATTTATCAATAAACATAGCTTCCGCCCCTAAAGTAAGTGCTTTTTCTTTTTTCATTTCTAGTTTTTCTACTGGTATTGCTTGTTTTATATATTGATTCACTAATTCTTCTGTTTTCTTCTTTTGCTCGTCTGTCATTTTTTCTGGATGTGAAAAATCAAATCTCATTCTCTCAGAAGTTATATTACTTCCTTTTTGGTGAACATGATTACCTAAAACCCTTTTTAAAGCAGCATTTAAAAGATGTGTTGCTGTATGGTATTTGGTTTCCATTTCTCCAGTTGATGCAAGTCCACCCTTAAATTTACCTATTGCTCCTTCTCTTGATTTTTTTTGATGTTCTTTAAATTTCTGTTTAAATCCTTCTGTATCTATTTTTAAATTTAATTCTTCTGCCAATTCCTCAGTAAGCTCTATTGGAAATCCAAAAGTATCATATAATCTAAATGCTATATCCCTATTAATTAGATTTCCATTTAGATTTTTAACTGCTTTTTCAAATTCCTTTAATCCTTTTTCCAAAGTTCTGTTAAATTTAATTTTCTCATTTTTTAAAGTTTCTAAAATATTATTTTTATTTTTTTCTAGTTCATTATAGTATTTAGCATATTTATTTATAATTAAAATTGCTAATTCTTGTTCCCAATTAGAATTAATATCTATATTTAGCTTTTTAGCATATCTTATCATTCTTCTAATTAGTCTTCTTAGTATATATCCTTGATCAGTATTAGATGGTTTTACTCCAGCTTCATCACCTGATATCATTACAATTGCTCTTATATGATCTGCTATTATTCTCATACTTCTAGCATATTTTTTGTCCTCATATGATAATCCTGATATTTTTTCTATTTTTTCTATAACATCTTTCCATACAGATGATTTATAGTTATCTGTGCATCCTTCTAAAATTGCTGTTACTCTTTCAACACCAAGTCCTGTATCAACATTTTTATTCTTTAGTGGAGTAAATTTATCTTCTCCTTCATGATTATATTGCATGAAAACATTATTCCATATTTCAACCCAGTTTTCATCTTCTGCATCAAATTTTTCTGGAATTTGGCTATCACTTCTCCAATAGAATATTTCAGTATCTGGTCCACATGGCCCAAGTAATTCCATATTAGGCCACCAATTGTGTTCTTCACCTAAAAATGCAATTCTATCTTCATTTATTCCTAATGATTTCCAAATATCTGCTGACTCTGTATCTGCAAGTACAATTTCATTTCCTTTAAATACAGTTACTGCCAATCTTTCTACTGGTATATTTAAATATTTAGTTAAAAATTCAAAACTCCATGATATTGATTCTTTCTTAAAATAATCACCTAAAGACCAATTTCCTAACATTTCAAAAAAAGTATGGTGTGTAGTATCTCCTATTAAATCCAAATCATTTGTTCTAAAACATTTTTGAACATCTACAAGTCTTTTCCCTTCTGGATGTCTTTCCCCCTTTAAATATGGAACTAATGGTTGCATACCTGCAGTATTAAACAAACAAGTTGGATCATTTTCAGGTATTATTGGTGCACTTGGTATTATTTTGTGTCCTTTACTTTCAAAAAATTTTAAATACGCATCTTTTAAATCTATTTTATTCATGCATTCCTCCTTAAACGTATATATTATATCGAGTTTTTTTAGCATTTACAAGTAGTTTTAACATTTTATTTAATATTTAATTAGATAAATTCTTGCTCATATAATTAAACTATTTATGGTAAATGTAAACATTTGTAACGTCAAACAACTTTTCTTTATGTTAAAATTATAGAAAAAACAAACATCCTATATAATTATATAGGACGTTTGTTTAGGTTATTGATGACGTTTCATTTTCTTATATCTACGAGTCCAAATAGCTGCCTTTATATTAATAACAATACATCCAATAGCTATTATAATTAGAATAAGCTCCATGAATAACATAAAAATGAATATAGAAATATCCTGTACTTTTTTTCCTGATTCGTAGGTAAAGATTAATAAAATAGGCATAATTACAATTGTAAGCATAAGTGACAACATAAGACATACGGGACACTTTTCTTCCTTGTAATATTGATACCTCTCTTTTACTATACTGTCATCAATCCGTCTATTTTTTATCACTCTCATTTTTACCTCCAAAAATATTTGTGAGGAATTCACAAATTGCCTATTATTGCTCCTGGCAAGGATGATGTATTGCAATTATATTATATTTATAATAAAAATGCAAATCTATATTTGTGTACCAATATAATATTAGCCAAAATCTAATTCTGCTGATTATTTATAAAATCATACTAATTTAAATTTTCCTTTTTATTTTTAAAGTTTTTGTCAAATTTATGCATAAATTCGAATTGAAAACAAATAATAAATTTAAATTCAAAATAAAACAAAGGAGGGAAAATTTTGAAAGCAACAGGAGTAGTAAGAAGAATAGATGATTTAGGGAGAATTGTTATTCCTAAAGAAATAAGAAGAACACTTCGTATTAAAGAAGGTGATCCTTTAGAAATTTTTACTGATAAAGAAGGAGAAGTTATACTTAAAAAGTACTCTCCAATTGGTGAACTTTCTGAATTTGCTACTGGATATGCAGAAACTCTTTCAAAAACTACAGGACATATTGCTTGTATTACTGATAAAGACTCTGTAATAGCTGTTTCTGGAGGATCTAAAAAAGAATTTTTAGAGCAATCTCTAAGTCCTGAATTAGAAAAAATAATGGAGAACAAAGAAATATATACAAGTAAAGAAAATAATGAATTAGCTATTCCAATAACGCAAAATGATAATAATAAGGATAGACGATATAATTCTCAGGTGATTTATCCTATAATATCTGACGGAGATGTAATAGGAAGTGTAATTTTATTATCTAAAGAGCAAAATACAAAAATGGGAGACATAGAATTAAAAGTTGTTCAATCAGCAGCAGGCTTTTTAAGTAGTCAAATGGAAATTTAGATAACAAAAAGGGTATCCTAAAATAGGAACCCTTTTTGTTTTTGTTTTTTTACTTGACGCAATTTAATATTAGATATAATATATATATATATATTAATTTTTAGGAGATACAAATGAAAGAAAAATTTGATTTTTATAGTAAAACTACTTTAAAATCTTATAATTTAGATGAAACAATGAGATATCAATTGGGAATGCTTGATACTTTAGATCCATATACTAGATTACATAGTGAAAACGTAGCAAATATAACTTGTCGTCTTTGTGAATATATGCATATGAATAAAAATTTTACTATATACTGTACAACATGTGCTTACCTTCATGATATAGGTAAACTTTTTATTCCATCAGAAATCCTACAAAAGAATGGACCCTTGAATGATGAAGAATATGAAATCATGAAAACCCATACTACTATAGGATATAAAATGTGTATGGATGACCCTAAGCTTCGTCCATATAGTGCTGGTACTATATATCATCATGAAGCATTAAATGGAACTGGATACCCTAAAGGATTGACTAAAAAGGATATTCCTATTGAAGGCCAAATTATTAGAGTTGCTGATGAATTTGATGCTATTGTAAGTAAAAGGCAATATAAGACTCATATTGGAATAACAGATACATTGAAACTATTAATAGAAGATACTCAAGCTACACTACCTAAATCAGTTGCTTTAAAAAGCATGCAAGAAAATACAATAATTGGAAAGTTAAATCCAAAAATAGTTAAACCTTTATTTAAAGTAGTAATAGATGATATTAATTATGAAATAAGTTGCATCTTCGAGTATACTAAATATTTAGATACACAAATTAAGAGATTAGAAAAGATAAGTAAATATAATATAAAAAAAGAAACTTCTAAAAATGAAAAGAAAAAAGAATATTTCACTGCTTGTATGCAAATGATGTTTGAAAAAGGCGAAGATTTTAGAAATTATAAATATATTTTAGAAGAATATAGAACTGCTTATTTAAAAAGAAAAGAAATTATTGATAATTTATTTGATGAAATAAAAGCAATAAAGAAACTAAAGGTATAATCTCTTGGTTTCTTTATTGCTTTTATTTAAATTGTTTTTTATACAATATATTTAATATTATCTATTTTAATTCTTGATTTCTTATAAATTCCAAATATTCTGGTGAAATATTTCTAAGCCTTTGAACTATTTCTACTAAATTATTAATTAAATAATCCACATCTCCTTTTGTATTCTCTTTACCAAATGTTATTCTTAAAGAACCTTTTGCAATATTCTCAGGGAGTCCTATTGCTAGTAGTACATGTGAAGGATTTATAGATCCACTGCTACACGCTGAACCCGTTGATGCACATATTCCATTCATATCTAAATTTAATAATAATTCTTCACCATCAACAAATTTAAATGATATGTTGCTATTACCTGGTAGTCTTTTATCTCTTTTTCCATTAACTTTTACATATGGTATATTTTTTTCTATTTGCATTTCATAGTAGTCTCTTAGATTACTTATACTAGTATTATAAGTATCTAAATTTTTATATGCAATTTGTATTGCCTTACCAAGTCCTACTATTCCTGCAACATTTTCTGTTCCTGCTCTTTTATTTTTTTCTTGATGTCCTCCATCTTGTATTTTATCACATTTAACCCCATTTCTTATATATATTGCACCTACTCCTTTTGGTCCATAAAATTTATGTGCTGACATTGATAACAAATCTATATTCATTTTTTGAACGTCTATTTGAACATTTCCTACTGCTTGAACACCATCTGTATGGAAAAAAATATTTCGTTCTTTTGCTATTTTTCCTATCTCTTCTATTGGTTGAATTGTCCCTATTTCATTGTTTGCAAACATTATACTTATTAAAATTGTTTCATCTGTAATTTTGCTTTTCAAATCTTGAATATCTATTAATCCATCTTCGTCAACATCTAAATACGTAATATTAAATCCTTCTTCTTCTAAAGTCTTGCAAGTATTTAATATTGCCGGATGTTCTATTTTTGTTGTGATTATATGTTTTCCTCTATTTTTATTTGCATGTGCTACACCTTTTAAGGCAAGATTATCGCTTTCACTTCCGCATCCAGTAAAATATATTTCTTTTGAATCACAATTAATTGCAAATGATACCCTTTTTCTAGCTTCCTCTATGGCCTTTTTTGCATTTCTACCTATAGTATATATGGATGAAGGATTACCGTATTCAATGCTAAAAAAAGGTATCATTTCTTTTAAAACTTCTTCATCAACTGCAGTTGTGGCTGCATGATCAAAATATCTAATTTTTTTCATTAAAAAGCTCCTCAAAACAATAATAGTTTTTTATTTATTATATTCTTTCATCTTTATATATTATGTATAAATTTTAAAAATATTATTAATACTTATTTTACGAATAATTACTTTAATTGCATCTTTTCCAAAGGTTTTAATAAAATTCCCAGATTATATAACATAATATAATCTGGGAAATGCTTTTTTTTCTTCCGAGCCTCAGCAATTAAACTCACCGTCGAAGACACACCCACCTGAAAATTTTTAGACAAGTTTGGGTATGCCCAGAAGGACATACCCAAACGTAATAACCATATAAAAAACCACCATCAAGAAATCCTACACCCTAATCACGTAATCACTCTAAGGTTAGACTGACTGAAGATTTAAGAGAAACTAACGGACAAATACTACGACGCTGCTCATGGTGTTCACTCCACACACACTCGAGATCGTAAGAGTACACTTTCATCAAGAACGAATATTTTCCAGCTGAAGGAGACGCTAGCCAGTAGCATCTATTGGCCCCAGGGTAGTACATTGTATCTATTGAATCAGTCCTTACTGAATAGTTAGAAGTGCGGTCTCTACTAAATTGTGTTTTATCTGCAGATCTTACCCCATATCCATAGCGGTTACTGTCATAAGGATATTGATAATATAATCTTGCCCTAGCATCCTTGTTGCTTTCCAAATCAGATGTACTAACCTCTTCGTCCCCTTTTAATTTATAATGTGTGTTGTAGCTATCCATCATCATTTCTAAGCTTGGTGCCCCTACTATATAATTTATATTTCCCAACATCGATTCATCTGCTAAGCCTGCCCAATTATTTGTATTTGTTAGCCATTTTACTGCTTTCATACCATCGTTTTCATCAGATGGTGGCTCTAATATTTGGTCTGCTATTGGCATACCATTTTCATCTTCTTTATTATATAATCCTGGGTTTAAATTTTGTATCTTTACTACATCAGTTCCTTTTGGTGCTGTTGTTGGAATTTCATATGCTTCACTTGAACACTCAGCTTTTAAATATATTGTTCCTTTTTCTCCATATTTTCCTTCAAAATCTACATAGTATAGTCTATATTCTGTTGATACATTATATGTTATACTACCTATTTTTACAGAAGGCTGTCCTGTATAGTTCTTTACCTTCTTTCCTAAGTAATCTGCTACATTTTCTCGTGTTAATGTTACTGTTTTTCCATCTGCTGTTATTTGTGATCCTGTTGTTTCTGGTGTTACCACTTTTTCGTCTGTTATATTTCCATTTTTGTCTACATAGAATGTGTTTCCTGCTTCACTTGTGTATCCTCCATCTTCTGCTTTTTTAAAGCCTTCTGGTAAGTTTTCATCTAGTTTGTCAAAATCTACTTCTGTATCTTTATTCATTGCTCCTATTACTGATGAAAGTAACATTTCTTTGTCTTTTTCATACTGTGTGTCTGCTACTGCTTTTCTTGCATTTGCAAATAAGCCTCCTTGCATTGCTACGTTTATTGTTACTCCTACTAGTATTAACATTACTATTATTGTTATTACTAGAGCAATTAAAGTTATACCTTTTTCTTTCCTTTTCATCTGCACTTCTCCTCTCATTCTTTTGTTTAAATATATATTATGTTTCTTAATGAATATATGTTTCTGTCCCTATTATAATTATAGTTTTTCTCTTTGTCAATATTTTATTATACTCTTATTTTTATTTATATGTTTTATTGTTTACATATATAAAAAATATATAATAAAAATGGTCAGACTTTAATTTCTGACCATTTTTATATTTATCTTTTTTATTTATTTGTTAGTTTTGTGACCATCTTACTACTTTTATATTTTTATATTTATCTAATACATCCATATATTTTTGATATTCTTCTTCCCACAACATATTTGGTACTTTATCAAAAGCGGTAAAAACTTTTTCTGCTTCTGATAAAAATATCAATTGCTCTTGTGGAGTTAATCTCTCATATTTTTTTGCGAATCTATATAATTTATCTAAAATTTGGTTAGCTTCTATGAAACCCCAAAAATCTTTTACTTTCATTCCTGCCACTTTAATTTGTGCAATTGCAAATAAAATTAATGCAAATATTAAAACTATTAATACATATATTAGTATTAGTACTATCATTTTTAGCACCTTCTTTTTCATAAGTATAAATAATATAAAATAATTATACTATATTATACCATATTTTGCAAATTTTGTGGTATTTAATTTCTTGTTGTGTTATAATAAGTTTCGTATTATTAGTTAAATAAATTGTTGTTTGTAAAATATCAATTGATTTATAGAAAAGGTTATATTTATTTGTTTCTCAGTTACGCGATCCAGCTTTCGTTACATGAAACTGTTGTTGCTTTAGCAACTTACAGGTTCAGTAACGGAATTCGCGTTGGAAACAAATAAATAAACCTTTTCTAGAGAACACTTAATTAAATAAATTACAATTTTTATAATTTTTGGAGGGTTCTTCATGGATAGATATAAAAGTACTAAAATAGCAGGTATTCTTGGAATTATTGGTAATATATTTTTACTTGTTATAAAAGCTTTTATAGGATTTATTAGTAACAGTCAAGCGATGATAGCTGATAGTATTAATAGTGCAAGTGATATTTTTGCTTCACTTATGACCTTTATAGGAAATAAAATAGCGAGTAAGCCGGGAGATTCTGACCACAACTTTGGGCATCGGTAAGTCTGAGTATATTTTCTCTCTTCTTATTAGTATATCTATGGTAGCAATATCTGTAAAATTATTAATAGATGCAATAATTTCTCTTGTTTTTAATAATGTACTAGAATATTCTATTTACTTAATAATTGTTTGCATAATTACAATAGTAATAAAAATATTTTTATTCTTATATACTAATAAATTAAATAAAAAATATAACAATATACTTTTAAAAGCAAACTCAAAAGATCACTTTAATGACTGTATTGTAACTTCATTTACATTGATATCTATTTTATTTGCTTCTCAAGGAATTTATTGGATAGATGGATTAGTTGGTCTAGGAATTGCCATTTGGATATGTTTTACTGGTATCAAAATATTCATTGAAAGTTATAACGTACTTATGGATATATCAATTGATGAGAATACAAAAGATATTATATTAGATTTAGTACATAATTATAAAGAAATTATATCTGTAGAAAACCTATACTCTACACCAGCTGGATATAAATATATCGTTATATTAACAATAAGTGTAGATGGCAATATGTCTACATTTGATAGTCATAATCTAGCAGATAGTTTAGAACAAGATATAAAAGAATTAGATAATGTTTCTGATGCTATTATACATGTCAATCCGCTATAATTCTAAGAAAAAAGAGTAGTAATATTATTATATATTACTACTCTTTATTGTTAGTTTCCTTTTAACTTTCGGAATTTTTCCCTTGTAGCCAGACCACCTCTTATGTGCCGCTCTGCTTTGTTTTTATCTAAAACTTTTCGTACTTCTTTATATAACATAGGATTTATTTCCTCCAATTTTTCAGTTACATGAATATGCAGATTAGTTCTAGATATACCAAATCTCTTTGCAGCACTTCTTATTGTTGATTTTGTATCAACAATAAATTGAGCTTGTGCTATAATTTCTTCCCGTTTTGTCATTTAAGAAAACCTCCAAATAAAATAATTATAATAAAGCAATGCTTTATTAAATATATTATACTATTATTTACATAAAAGTGCAAATAAAATACCAAATTTAATATTATTTTAATTTGGTATTTTATTAATATTTATTTTTTAATTTTTACTTTTACTTGTATTTCATCATCTTTTTCTGTTATTTTTGCAGTATCCCCAGGTTTTAGATTTCCATCTAAAATCTCTTCTGCAAGTTTATCTTCTATCATGTTTTGTATTGCACGTCTTAAAGGTCTTGCACCATAATTCGTATCTGTTCCTTTTTTTATAATTAACTCTTTCGCTTTAGCATCTATTTCTAACTTAATATTTCTTTCGTTAATTCTATTTTTTATCTGCTTAAACATAATATCAACTATTTTACCTAATTCGTCTTCAGTTAATTTATGGAAAACTATTATTTCATCAATACGATTTATAAATTCTGGTCTAAATCCTTTTTTTAACTCTGCCATTACTTCTTTTTTTGTGTTTTCGTATTCTTTTTGGGTTTCATTAGCATCTTTTCCAGAAGAAAATCCTAATGTTTTTTTATCAGTAATTAATCTTGCTCCAATATTAGATGTCATAATAATTACACAATTTTTAAAGTTCACTGTCCTACCATGCGAATCTGTAAGTCTTCCATCATCTAATATTTGAAGTAACATATTTAAAACATCTGGATGTGCCTTTTCCACTTCGTCAAATAAAATAACAGAATATGGTTTTCTTCTTATTTTTTCAGTTAATCCTCCTCCTTCATCAAATCCTACATACCCTGGAGGTGATCCTATCATTTTTGATGTAGAATGGCTCTCCATATATTCAGACATATCTACTCTTATAATAGCATTTTCATCACCAAATAAATTTTCTGCAAGTGCTTTAGATAATTCTGTTTTTCCTACACCTGTTGGTCCTAAAAACATAAATGAACCTATAGGTCTATTTGGATCTTTTAACCCTACTCTTCCTCTTTTTATAGCCTTTGCTACTGCAGATACTGCTTCATCTTGACCAATTACTCTTTCATGAAGTGTTTTTTCTAAATTTTTTAACTTTTCATTTTCATTTTGATTAATTTTTTGTGCTGGTATTCCTGTGCTTGAGCTAATTACCTCTGCAATATCTTCTGATGTTATATTTCTAATATCTTTAATATTTTTGTCTTTCCATGTACTTTTTTCTTTTTCTAATCTATCTTTTTCCTTATGTTCTTTATCTCTTAATTCTGCCGCTTTTTCAAAATCTTGTACAGCAATTGCTTCTTCTTTTTCTTTTTCTAGTTTTTCAATTTTTTGCTCTAACTTTTTAATCTTATCTGGTTCTGTATAAGTTTTTAATCTTACTTTTGATGATGCTTCATCAATTAAATCTATTGCCTTATCTGGCAAAAATCTATCATTAATATATCTACTAGATAATTTTACTGAAGCCTCAATTGCTTCATCTGTAATTTTAACATTATGATGTGCTTCATATTTATCTCTCAAACCTTTTAATATTTCTATACTATCCCCAATACTTGGCTCATCAACTGTAACTGGCTGAAATCTCCTCTCTAACGCACTATCTTTTTCAATATATTTTCTATATTCATTAAGTGTAGTTGCACCAACTATTTGAATTTCACCTCTTGCAAGTAATGGTTTTAAAATATTTGCTGCATCTATTGCTCCTTCTGCTGCACCTGCCCCTACTATTGTATGGATTTCATCTATAAATAGAATAACATCTCCTGCTTTCTTTACTTCCTTTAGAGCCTTTTTTATTCTTTCTTCGAAATCTCCTCTATACTTTGCACCTGCTACCATTCCAGAAATATCTACTGTTACAACTCGTTTATCTTTTAATGTTTCTGGCACGTTTCCCTCTATTATTTTTTGTGCTAAGCCTTCAACAACAGCAGTTTTCCCGAACACCCGGTTCTCCAATTAAACATGGATTATTTTTAGTTCTTCTTGATAGTATTTGTATAATTCTTTCAATTTCATTTTTCCTTCCTATAACTGGATCTAATTTTCCTTCTTTTGCTACTTTTGTTAAATCACTTCCAAATTGATTAAGTGTGGGAGTTGAATTATAACTGTTTGGTTTTCCATTAGGCTTACTAGTTTCCTCATTATTATCATATTCATTTATAACTTTTACAATTTCATTGTATAGCTTTTGAGGATTAACATTTAAATCAAGCATTATTCTTACAGCAATACTATCCGCTTCTCTCATGATGCCTATTAATAAATGCTCTGTTCCTATAAAATCTGATCCTAATTTACGTGCCTCCATAAAAGCATTCTCAATTACCCTTTTCGTTCTGGGAGTAAATCCTACAGTCTGATTACCTATTGTTTCTCCAGTTCCTATTAATTCCTCAATTTTTTCAATAATTGCTTCTGATGTTACATTTTGATTTTCTAAAACTTTATTTGCAATTCCTGAGCCTTCTTTTACTAATCCATATAATAAATGCTCTGTTCCTATATAATTATGTCCAAGTTCTATTGCTATTTCATTTGAAATTTCAAGAGCCTTTTCAGCTCTCGCTGTAAATTTATATGTCATATTATCTTACCTCCTTTTATTATTCATTAACAATCTGCTTTATAATCTCTGCCCTTTTTATATCTCTATCATAGCTATCCAATGTTTGTCCTAAATATTTTTGAAGATTAGCTGGTTTCGTATATACTTCAAGTTTTTTTACTTTTAAATCATTCATCTCTTTAATTATACCCATATCCGTTCCAAGTTTTACATCTGACAATAAATTATTGCATTCTTCTGATGAAAGTTTTCTACTATTTACAAGTATTCCATATGACCTATATACTCTATCTTCCAACTCAATTTCTTTTTTAGTAAGTATTTTTCTTGCTAATTTTTCTTGTTCTATTACTTTATCTGTTATAATTTTTAAATTCCTTATTATTTCTTCTTCAGAAATTCCAAGAGATTGCTTATTAGATATTTGATAAATATCTCCTTGTGCTGTACTTCCTTCGCCATAAACTCCTCTAATGTTCATATCAAAACTATTAACCGCTTCTAGCACCTTTCTTACATTTCTTGTTTTACTCAAAGCTGGTAAATGTACCATAATAGATGCTCTAAGTCCCGTACCAACATTTGTAGGACAACTTGTTAAAAATCCATATTTATCGTTATATGCGTATGGAATTAGCTCTTCTAATTTCTTATCTATCTCAATTGCTAAATTCAAAGAATTTTCCAATTCTAAACCAGCTGATAAAACTTGGATTCTTAAATGATCCTCCTCATTTATCATTATACATATGTTTTCATCATCATTAATAGCAATTGCTCCTATTTCACCTTTATTATATGCAAACTCTGGACTTATTAGATGCTTTTCAACTAATGTTATCTTTGTAATATCATCTAAATCACTAAGCCTAATTAATTTTAATCCATATCCTAAATTAGAAATTACATTTCCCATTATTTCTATTATTTTATCAGCATCTTTCTTTGTATATTTATTAACAAAATAAAATCCTTTTATATTTCTTGCAAGTCTTATTCTTGTGCTATAAACTACATCTCCTTCATTACCTGACTGTAAATACCAATTTAACATTTTTACCTCCTTTGGAGACAGTCCATATACGACATTTATCGCATTTGGGACATATCTTTCCTATCTATTTTTGATTTTAGCAATCTCATCTCTTATTTTTGCTGCATCTTCATATCTTTCATCTGCAATTGCTTTTTTTAAATCTTTTTGCAATTTTTCTATTTTATTTTCTTTACTGTTTATTTCATCTTTTGTTTCTGATCTTTTTACATTATCCGTTTTCTCATTTTTTAAACTACTTTTTAAAGCTTTCCTTCCTAGATATTTATTACTTCCATGCAATCTTTTCAAAATACTGTCTATTTTATTAGAAAACACATTATAACATTCTTCACATCCAAACTTCCCTTGATTTATAAATTCTTCATAAGTAATATTACAATTATCACATTTTAATTCTTTTACATTTTGAAACAATGGCATCAATTCAGGTGAGTTATACTCATCATCCTCTAATAATCCGCCAAAAAAGCTAGAAAAATCAATCGGCATATTAAAATTAATATTATCCAATCCTAGTTTATGACTACATTCTTCACATAACATCATTTCCTTTTTTTCTCCATTTATAATTTCTGTGTATTTTACATTTGCCTCATTTTTATTACACTTTTGACACAACATATTTTTATCCTCCTTAATAAATTCAAGATATGTCCCAAATGCTACAAGAATGCTCATTGGGAACTGTCGTCATTAATCTTCTACAAGATTAAGTATCATATTTTTGAAAATATTTGCTCTTAATGAATCTTTCATCTCTTGGGGTATGTTAAGTACATTGTCACTTGTTGCTACTTTTAAAAGTTTAGCTTCTGTTTTGTTTATAATATTGTATGATAGAAAGTTACTAATAAATATGTCTACTTCATTTGATGTTATTTTATCCCCCATATTTGATATTATATGCATTAAATAATTGCTTTTTGTAATATTTATTTTTTTTATTCTTATATGTCCTCCGACCACCACGCTTACTCTCCACATAATATCCTTGTGATGGCCTAAATCTCGTGGATATTACGTAATTAATTTGAGATGGTACACAATTAAATTTTTCTGCAAGTTCATTTCTTTGTATTTCAATATATTCTTGTTCATCATCAAATAAATCTTTTATAAATTCTTCTATTATGTCTGTTATTTTCATGTAATCACCTCTCTTTTGACTTTGACTTTCTTTGACTATTAATATTATATCATTTTTTTATAACTTCTCAAATAGTATTTATTTCATTTATAAAACCAATTCTTGTTTTATTGCCCATTTTTATATTGTTTTCTCTTTATATCTCTTTTTTTCTTAATTTTTTATACATATTCTACCTCTTATCCCCTATATTTGTTTAATAAAATATTAATAATATTTTTTGAATTTCTATTTTGTACATATTTTTATTAATTTTGGAAAAAATGTTATTAAAAGTTTATATATTAAATAAATTGTTGTTTGTTTCATGTTCGGAGAATTCAGGACAGTCCCAAAAATCACCAAAATTGGTGATTTTTAGGGACAGTCCCTAGAATTCCCCTCACACAAACAACAATTTACTTAAAACGAATTTTAAATTGGAGGTTTTATGAAAAATTTAAAAGATTTGTTTACTAATATATTTTTATATAAAGAACCTCAAGATATTTATGATTTTTCTTTACCAGAAAGTGGTAATAAAGATAATGAAAATAATAATAAGGAAAATATTTCTCCAAGTAATGAGAATAGCAAACAAAATATTTATAGTAGTTTAAGTGTTAATTTAGATTATATTAAGGTAAAATATAATACTCTTATAAATAGTGACATTAAACTCAGAGAATTTAAATTAAATATTAAAGGTAAAGAATATAATTCTCTACTTTTATTCATTGATGGAATGATAGATTCTGAAAGTATAAATAATTTTATATTAAGACCTCTTATGGCAAAAGATAATAATTTGACAAAGCAAAATCCTTCTGTTGTTACAAATAATATTACTGTTAGAAGAGTAAAAAAATTCAATTTGGAAGACTATATATATAATTCATTAGTACCTCAAAATACAATAAAAAAAGTATATGATTTTGAAGAGGCTTTTTCTAGTGTTAATATGGGAGATTGTGCTTTATTTATAGATACTCTTTCTTTAGCATTTGTTATTGATGTTAAGGGTTTTGAATCTAGAAGTATTTCAGAGCCTAAAAATGAAGTTGTAGTAAGAGGTTCTCAAGAATCATTTGTAGAGAAACTAAGAACTAATACTTCTATGATTAGAAGATTAATAAGTAATGAAAATTTAATAATTGAAAGTACTTCTGTTGGTAAAGTAAGTAAAACAAAAGTTGCTATTTGTTACATTAAAACTATAGCTAATAGTGATTTAATTGCTGAGGTTAAATATAGAATAAACAATCTCGATGTGGATAATATTATTTCTTCTGGCCAATTAGAACAGTTAATTCAAGATAATAGCTCTCTTACATTTCCTCAAATTATTGCAACTGAAAGACCTGATAAAGCTGCAAATCATATGTTAGAAGGAAGAGTTGTAGTTATTGTTGATGGAACTCCTTACTGCCTTATAATGCCTGGTGTATTTATAGATTTTTTATCATCTCCTGAAGATGTCAATTTAAGATTTCAATATGCAAATCTATTAAAAATAATTAGAATTTTTGCATTTATTATAACCTTGTTTTTACCTGGCATTTACGTCGCTATTACTAATTACCATACTGAACTACTGCCCACAGAGCTTTTATTTACAATAGCTGCAGCTAGGAACACAGTTCCATTCCCAGTTATATTTGAAATACTTTTAATGGAATTTTCTTTTGAATTAATTCGAGAGGCAGGTCTTAGAGTTCCTACCCCTGTAGGACCAACCATTCGGAATTGTTGGTGCATTAATACTTCGGAGAAGCATCAGTAAGTGCAAATTTAGTAAGTCCAATTCTAATTATTATAGTAGCAATTACTGCAATTTGTTCATTTGCAATTCCTGATTTTTCACTTGGGTTTACTTTAAGAATTCTTAGATTTTTATATATTGTATTAGGATATATTGCTGGTTTTTTAGGAATTGCTATTGGAATATTTGTGCAACTTGCTATACTTGCAAATAGTAAATCTTTTGGTGTTTCATATTTAGCACCATATTTACCAGTTACAAATTTAAATACTGATGCTTCATACTTTGTTCCTCCTATGTGGAACAGAGAAAAAAGAGCAGATTTTTTAAATACAAAAAAACCTAAATCTCAAGGAAAAATAAGTATGAGATGGAAATTTTGGAAAGGAAATAGATAATATATGGATTCATTGCAAAAAATAGGAAAATTTGAAGCAATTGCCCTAATTATTATGATTACAATTAATCAAATAATTTTCAATCTACCAAATACAATTATTATGAATACAGGCTCTTCTGCTTGGCTTAATGTAATAGTTATTAGTATAGTTGCTATTTTATTTTGTTTATTAATTTGTAAATTGTTTAAAAGCTTTCCTACTCAAGACATTGTAGATATTTCTGAATATTTGGGTGGCAAAACATTAAAAACAATTGTTGGAATTTTATATATACTATTTTTCATATTTGTAGCAGGAATTTTTTTAAGATATTTATCAAGCAGTTTGAAATTAATATATTTTGAAAAAAGTCCTATTGTATTTTTATTACTATTATTTTTAATTCCTGTTGTATTAACAATAAAATTAGGTATTAAACCTGTTGCACAAGTAAATCTTGTTTTTACACCTATTGTTTTATTTAGTATGCTCATAATACTTTTTGCAACTGCCAAAGATTTCGTTCCAGAAAGAATCTTTCCTATATTGGGATTTGGTGCAGATAAAACATTTTTAATTGGATTAAATAATATTTTTACATTTAGCTCGTTTGCATATCTCTATTTTTTAATTCCTGTACTTAAAGAACCTAAAGATTTTAAATTTATAGCAATAACTTCTATAATAATATCTGCAATATATCTATTTTTAAGTGTTGTATGCTTACTTATGATATTTCCTTTTATTGCTTTTTCAGATGAAATGCTTTCTGTATATTTGCTTACAAGATTGATTGAGTTTGGAAAATTCTTTCAAAGAGTTGATGCTATTTTTATTTTTGTTTGGATACTATCAACCTTCTCTTTTTTAAGTATAACAACTTCGTTTATAAATAGAATTTTAAAAAAACTAATTAAAATTAAAAATCATAAAGAAATGAGTTATAGCATATGTGCCATAATTTTTAGTGTTGCACTTGTTTTTAAAAATATATCTGATATTAAGTATATACAAAATATATTATTAAAATATATAGTTATTTTATTAATTTTTGCTATGAGCTTAATGATTTTAATATTAGCAAACTTAAAGCATAAAAAGGAGAAAGTATAATGAAAACAAAAATAATAGCTATTTTATTAATTATAATTTTCTTTTTATCTACTTTAACTGGTTGCTATGATGCTGATGGACTAGAAGCTCTAGGATATGCTGTTGCAATTGGTATAGATAAGGGTGAAAGTGATGAAATAAAGCTTAGTATTCAATTTGCTATGCTTAGTAATAGCTCTGGTGGTAGTGGTCGGAGATAGTAGTCAATCAAAAGAATCTACTGTAACTACTGTTGACTGTGAATCTATTGATACTGGAATTGCTTTAGTAAATAGTTATATAAGTAAAAAAGTTAATCTATCTCATTGTAAGGCTATTGTTATATCTGAAGAACTTGCTTATGAGGGTATTTCAGATTATATATACACATTGGTTAATAATTTGGAAATTAGACCTAATTGCAATATCATAATTAGTAGATGTAAAGCCTCTGATTATTTAAATAACTCTCAACCTACACTTGAAAGTGTTTCTGCAAGATATTACGAATTTACATTAAATTCTAGCGAATATACTGGATTTACCGAAAACGTTACATTATCAGATTTTTATTCTGATATGCTTAGTAGTACTAATCAGGCTCATGCAATATTGGGAGGAATTAATACAGATTCAACACATCAAGACCACTCAGATCTACCACCATATGATACTGAAGGTTCATATAAGGCTGATGAAACCCCAATAAAAAGTGAAACTGGTTTAGAAAACATGGGAATAGCTGTATTTAGTGATGATAAATTAGTGGGTGAACTCACTGGTATGGAGTCATTATGCCATCTTTTAGTAGTAGATAAATTTGAAAGTGCAACAATTGGCGTACCTAATCCTTACGATACAAACTCTGTAATAAATTTATATATAACTTATGCCAAAAGACCTAAAACTTCTGTTAAACTCATAAATGGTAACCCATATATTGAATGTAATATTAAACTGACTGGAAATATATTATCTTTAGATGAAAATTTAAACTATTCAGATTCATATACACTAAATCTTATTGAAGACTATACTAATTCCTATTTACAACAAAATATATCATCGTATCTATACAAAACTTCTAAAGAATACAAATCTGATATTGGAAACTTTGGAAGACATGTAATTAATAATTATTCTACATGGAATGATTGGATTGAATCAGATTGGCTGTATAATTATGAAAATTCATTTTTTACGGTAAATGTTGATACTACATTGCAAAGTAGTCAGCTATATACCAAACTATAGGAGGTTTTTATGAGAATTTTAGTCATTATATTATCAATAATTATATTTATAAAAACTGTAAGCTATGGTATTTATGAATTAAAAGATAAAAATAAATTAGGTGGCATTACAGTAATTGTTATTGCCACATTGTCTCTAATACTTCCTAACTTGATGATCTTGATAAGAGGTGTTTAAATAATTGTATTTGATATTTAAATTTGCATTTGTGTTTATATACTCTTATTAGCAAAATCTCTATAAAAAAATGGCTTTTAACAAAGCCACTTTTTATTTTATAACATATATAATATTCCTAAAACAATTGTAAGTATTGCAAATGTTATTCCAAGAATTATAGTCCATCTTTTTAATTTTCCTTCTTTTGTTCTTCCTTTATTTTTTTCATAAAAGCTTGATGAACTACCACCTACTATTGCTCCTGATGCTCCTTCATCATCTTTTGATTGCATTAAACATATTACTATTAATACTAAACAATTTATTACATAAATTACTGTTATAATATTTCTTAATATATTCACTTTTTATTACCTCCAAATTAATTTGACTAATATATTTTAGCATAATCATATTTAAAATGCAAGTTTTATTTTGCTATTTCTATGTTATCTACCGTGCATTTAATTATATAATATTTTTACACTTTTATTATTTAAAATTGTTGTTTATAGGAATAAATTTATTTGTTCCTTGGGCGGAAATTGATTCCGCCTCTACAGAATCTGAAATAAATTTAATCAAACAAATTAAACTTTAAAACATTTATTAATTTCTTTGCTTTACAGCTTCGTATATAACAATTCCTGCTGATACAGAGGCATTTAAAGATGTTATTTTTCCTTTCATTGGGATTTTTGCTAAAAAATCGCAGTTTTCTTTTACTAATCTACTCATTCCAAATCCTTCACTACCTATAACTATTGCAATTGGACCTTTTAAATTTTGATTATAGTAGTATTCTTTTGCATCTCCATCTGTTCCGCAAATCCATAATCCTTTTTCTTTTAAATACTTTATTGTTTCATTTATATTGTTTACTCTTGCAATTTTTACATGTTCAACTGCACCTGCAGATGATTTTGAAACAGTAGCATTTACTCCGGCAAGCTCTCCTCTTTGGAATAATAACTCCATGAACTCCAGCTGTTTCAGCAGTTCTTATAATCGATCCTAAATTATGTGGATCTTCTATTCCATCTAGTATTAATATAAAAGGGTCTTCTTTTTTTGATTTTGCTTCTCCTAATATATGTTCTACATCTACATAGTTAAATGGTGGCACAATTGCTATTACCCCTTGATGATTATTAGTTTCAGATATTGCATTAAGCTTTGCTCTTTCAACTTCTGCAATAACTATTTTTCTTTGTTTTGCGATTGCTATTATTTTATTAATGGAACCATGTCTTTCTCCTTTTACAATTAGTATTTTATTAATATCTCTTTCAGATTCTAATAATTCTAAAACACTATTTCGTCCTTCTATCTGGTCAGACAATTTTTCACCATCTGTACTTTTTCCTTTTAATTTTTCGTTTTTCAATTTTCATTCTCCTTATTCTTCATCCAACTTTAATACACTTAAAAATGCTTCTTGTGGTATTTCTACATTTCCTACTTGTCTCATTTTTTTCTTACCTTTTTTCTGTTTTTCAAGAAGTTTTTTCTTTCTTGTAATATCTCCTCCATAACATTTAGCAAGAACATCTTTTCTCATTGCAGATATTGTTTCTCTTGCAATTATTTTTCCACCTACTACTGCTTGAATTGGTATTTCAAATAATTGTCTTGGAATTACTGTTTTTAACTTTTCTGCCATTTTTCTTCCTCTTGCATATGCTGTATCTTTATGAACTATGAATGATAGAGCATCTACTGGTTCATTATTTATATGTATATCTAATTTTACAAGTTCAGATTTTCTATATTCTTTAAATTCATAATCAAATGAAGCATAACCTTTTGTTTTTGATTTTAAAGTATCAAAAAAATCATATATTATTTCATTTAATGGAAGTTCATACTCTAAAGTAACCCTTGTACTGTCTAAATACTTCATATCAATATATATGCCTCTTCTTTCTTGGCATATTTCCATTACGTTCCCTACAAATTCTTTTGGAAGCATTATTTCTGCTTTTACTATTGGTTCTTCTATGTAGCTTATTTCTTGCACAGGTGGTAAATCAACTGGATTATATAATTCAATTACATCTCCTGTTTGTTTATATACTTTATATATAACTGATGGTGCTGTTGTAATTAAATTTAAGTCAAATTCTCTTTCTAATCTTTCTTGTACTATTTCTAAATGCAATAATCCTAAAAATCCACATCTAAAACCAAATCCCAACGCAATAGATGTTTCTGGTTCATACTCTAGGGCAGCATCATTTAATTTTAATTTTTCTAATGCTGTCTTTAAATTTTCGTAATCTCCTCCATCTAATGGATACATTCCGCAGTATACCATAGAATTTGCCTTTTTATATCCTGGCAAAGGCTCTTTTGCAGGATTTATTGCATTTGTTATTGTATCTCCAACATGCAGGTCTGATACATTTTTTACACTAGCTGCAATGTATCCGAACTTCTCCTGCCGAAAGTTTATCTGATGGAACAGTAGTTCCTGGCTCTAGGTATCCAAGTTCTGTAACTACAAATTTTTTATTTGTAGCCATAAATAAAATTTCATCACCTGTTTTTACTGTTCCCTCTACTACTCTTATATAACTTAATGCTCCTTTATAATTATCATAAAACGAATCAAATATTAGGCATTTTAAAGGTTTAGTTTCATCGCCTACTGGTGGTTTAAAATCTGTAACTATTCTTTCTAAGACTTCGTCTATATTTAATCCTGTTTTTGCAGATATACAAGGTGCATCCATAGCTGGTATTCCTATTATATCTTCTATTTCTTCCTTTACTTCATCTGGTCTTGCATTTGGAAGGTCTACTTTGTTTATAACTGGCAAAATTTCTAAATTATTATCAAGTGCTAAATATACATTTGCAAGTGTTTGTGCCTCTACTCCTTGACTGCTATCGACTACTAAAATTGCACCTTCACATGCTGCCAAACTTTTTGAAACCTCATAATTAAAATCTACATGACCTGGTGTATCTATTAAATTAAGAATATATTCATTTTCATCTTTTGCTTTATATAGCATTCTTACAGCTTGTGCTTTTATAGTAATTCCACGCTCTTTTTCTAAATCCATATTGTCTAAAACTTGACTTTCCATTTCTCTTGAAGAAAGAAGTCCAGTTTTCTCTATTAGTCTATCTGCAAGTGTCGACTTTCCGTGGTCTATATGTGCTATAATGCTAAAATTTCTAATGTATTTTTGTCTGTCTTGCATAAATTCCTCCGCTATTTACAATATTTTTTGTATTTTTCTTTTAAAATTTCTTTTTTTAATACTGCATCTATTCCTTTTTTACTTATTTCTGTCAAAACATCTTCAAAAAATTCTCTCATTTTTGGATGGAATAGTTCTTTGTTTTTTATATTTTGCCAATACCATAATGGATATTCTTTTTTAAATTCTTTTCCTTTATATACCATTCCTGCAGCTAAGCTATCACATAACATTTCTACTGTATACTTGTATGGAATAACTGGTGCTTTTACAGGTGCATTAAAATCATACCAGTATTCTTCATGATGTTTGTTTCTTCCTTTGTGGTGTAGCCATGCCAATGAATATTCTCTATCCTTTCTTGCTACTTGTATTGGACTTTTATACCCTACATAGTACTTACTACTCTCTATAAATTCTGTAGGACTATATTTTGATAAGTCGTGAACAAGTCCTCGCCATATTAATCCTACTTTTGCACAAAGTTTAAATACTATCCATTTATGTTTTGTTATTAATTTAAAATGTAACCAAACTTTTTTAAGCATTTTTATCTCCTAATTGTTAATTTGAATATAAATATTTCAACATAAAAAGTATAGCATAATTGTTAATTTTTGTATATATTTTTTAAATTACATTTTTAAAATTTTGTTTTTTATGAAATATTCGTTAGATCTCAACGTTTTGATCTTTTACTGAATAAAAAATTAAATAATTTTTGAAATAAATAAATATTTATTATTTTTTTGTTTATTACTATATAAATGCACTTATAACTGTATAAATCAAAACTCTTATCAAGCCATTTGTTAGCAAATTATCTACTGTAAATGGAATTCCTACTTTATTTATTTTATCGTATTCTTTAAGTAATTCTTCCTTTTCTTCTTCTGTACATAATTTCTTTTTTTCAATATATTCTTTTGCTAAGAATTTTGCTCTTGTCATTGCATCTATTTCTAAGAAACTTCTTACAGCAAATTGAACTAAAGTAAATAGCATTAATATAGCTATTTGCAAAATTTGATTGTTTACTACTTTAAATAAAGTTAATATAGTAACTATACAAAAATATATAATATTTATATTAGAAAATATAAAGTTAAATAAAAGTAGTGTTCTATCTTGACATGAATGCAAACACTCATGTGCAATTGTTTGAAGTCTTGCATAATTATTTTTCATATCTGCAATTGAAATTTTATTTGTAATTGCTATATATAAGCTCGTCTGAGTATCTTTTGCTTCCTCTATTTTTACACCTTCATTTTCAAGCATCCCAAGCATTTCTTTTGCAACTTCTACATTCTTTGGGAATTTATCAGTTATTTTTTCTAATTCTTTATTTTCCTGTAATTCCTTTGCCTTTTTTAAATTTATTTTAAATACAAATTTAAACAAAATTATTGCTAAAATTAAAAAAATAATATAAACAATTTCTTGCATAAAACTACCTCTTTTGTAATATTAATAACTACTAAAAAGTATAGCATAATTGTTAATTTTTGTATACATTTTTTATTTATATATTTTTACAGTCAAATTGAACAATATAATACCTAAATAGTTTCGATAAGCAAGTTACAGATATAGCACAACACGGAAGCCACCGTACACGCGGTCAACGTCCGTATAATAGCCACCGTCCGCTCGCACTACAGGGTTATTACTACCATTACTACCAAAGCTACCACCACGACGAACAGCGTGTCCCGCTTTACCGTTAAAGTTCGTTCCTTCTTCTGTTGTCCACTCCCACATATTTCCTGCCATATCGTATATGTTATATGCTTTAAAATCTGCACTTGCTCCAGTTGCAAGTTCTAGTCTGTTTGTTTCTTTATTTTTTGGAGCAGTTCCTGTTGGTATTACTCCTCTACTATAGCTAGTAGCTATCGTCCACTGGTTTTCACCATTGACTGGTCCATAATGGTGTAATGCATACAATACGTCTAATTCTTCATATTTTGTTGTTGGGGTATTAACATAATTTCCCCAATCTGTTGAGTTTGTTATGCTTTTATCTGTTTCTGCAGCTATTATATTTTTACATATATGATTCCAAGCGTGTGAATCTATTAAATAACTATATCCTGGATACATCAATGCTGCAGCCTTTTTTGAATTTGTTTGTGATATATAACTCCACGCTGGATATCCTTTTTTACTTACTGGTGCTATAGTCCCTATATTTTTATCATCTGTTTTATATGCATTGCTGGTTTTACTTGGGTGGAATGTAGCTTCCTCTGGTATTCCTGCCTCATATCTTGCTACATAAAATCCTACTCCTTTTTCTGTAAGCTCACCGTTTTTTTGTCTTGCTTGTAAGTCTGTTAGGCTTTTCTGTCCTGTCGCCGTTTGTTCATCTGTCCAACTACTTGATCCACCACTATACAAATTTTGAGACCATTCTGTTTTAAACGTTGCTTCATTATATTCACTTAAACTACATGGTATCCATACGAACTCGTTTCCTTCTGCATCTATTATTACTATTCCATCTTCTAGGCTGTTTTCCCCTTCTATCTCTGTTGGGGCAAACCCTGCCGGTATTGGTATTCTTTCTCCTTCTACTTCATATACCCATTCTTCATTATGTGTTGCTGCATTTGCCATTGCCATAAATCTTAATTCACTATCTTTTGCTTCTTCTGTTTTTGTTACTGCCCTTTTTGCTGTGCTAAATAATTCTCCGTTTATTGCTACATTTATTGTTACTCCTACTAGTATTAGCATTACTATTATTGTGATTATTAACGCTATTAGAGTAATGGCTTTTTCCTCTTTTTGCATTTGTTTTCCTCGCTTTCTTTTGTTTGTATTTTGTTTATGTTTATTGGTACTTATATGTTTATATTTGTATTATAATTTATAGTTTTCCTTTTTGCAATATTTTTATCATTATTTTTTGTTGTTACTTCAATTTTATGTGTTTTTATTTACATATTATTTGCATAAAAAAACTGTAAATTGAATTTTAGTTCAATTTACAGTTTTTCCCTCTTGTTTTAATTTTCTATTTCTTCCTTATTTAGTCCTGTTACCTCTGCTATTTCTTGTGTTGCATTTCTTCTACTTTTTTCTATGTTTCCTTTTTTAAAATTTTGGATAGAATTGTTTCTTTGTGATTTATTTTTTTAATTAGGAACGATTTTATTCGCACCCTTTAGTTATATTTTATATTTGTTTTTAATATTTTAAAATCTTCGCTTGCTCCAGTTGCATATTATTTCAATTTTTCTACTTCTTCTTTACTTAAACCTGTTATTCCTGCTATCTTTTCTATGGCCATATTCTCTTTCTTTAATTTTTTTGCTATTTCAATACTTCCTTTTTTTATCCCTTTTTCTTCTGCTGTTTCTAGTTCTGATTCTCTGTCCATTATATATTTCTCTCTTAGCTCCGCTATCCTTATTTTTTCTTCATCACTACTTATATCTTCTAGTTTTTCTATTGCTTCTTTTATTTCTTCTTTCTCTGCCATCTTTCTCGTTTCCTCCCCTTCAGGATTTTCCAAGAATAGTATCCATTTCTTTAAGCTTCCTTCTTCTACTTTCTTTTTTATCTTGGTTAGTTCTATTATATGTATCTCTAAGTCTTCTGTCAAGAGATATTTCCCATTTTCACTTTCTTTTATTTGCCATTTTGTATGTGTTGGTAGTTCTTTTAATTTTTCTATTTCATAGTCTAAAAATATTATTCCTATACTTCTGTTTAGTTGATTATAATTTTCCCCTGCTTCTAATTGTTTTAAATATAATTTTGCCCAATAGAATAATATCCTTTTTTCTATGTTCTTGTTATCTGCTATTTGCATTTCTATATCTACTGGTTCTTTGTTATTTATTGTAGCTCTTACATCTACTATTCCTATTTTATCGTTTGCATGCTCTCCCCATAGGTATGGTGTTTGTTCTAATTCTATTGTTTCTACTTTTTCCCCTATTACATCTTCTATTAATTTTTTTGTTATCCTTTCGTGTTTTTGCTCTCCAAATAGCATATGAAATACTACATCTAGTTTTGGCGATAATACTTTTTTCATTTTTTACAGTCCTTTCTTTTACTATTTATTTACAATCAATTTTATTAGTTCTTCTTACATTAATTTAATAATTGCATAAGAAAATATTAATGTAAGTTAATTTTTATTTTAATTCTTTTTCCTTCACCTCCTATATTTAGTTTTTATTTTTCCTTGGAAATTTTAGGATAGAATTATCCTTTTGTGAATTAAATTTTAAGAAAAAAATGGGAGCAATTTAATTTGCCCCCCTCTATTTACATATATTTTACATTTGTTTTTATCATTTTGCAATAATTTTCGCATACTCTTTTTCGACATTTTTTATAAATATAGCACAACACGGAAGCCAGCGATTACGCTGTAGTCGCTTGTTGTAGCGTTACCGCTCGCGTGCACTACAGAGAAAGCATCACCTTTCCACTGAAAACTACCACCGCGAGTAACAGCAAATGTTTTAGCAGACGTGCTGTCAGTAGGATAGTTCGTTCTTTCCTCTGTGGTCCACTCCCACATATTTCCTGCCATATCATATATGTTATATTTTTTGAAGTCTTCACTAGCTCCAGTCGAAAGTTCTAATCTATTAGTTCCACTACCTTTTGGAGCAGTACTTGGTGGAATTACTCCTCTGTTATATTTACTAGCAAAGGAAATCCAAAAAGTAGAGTAAGAATGTAATGCATACAATACGTCTAATTCTTCATATTTTGTTGTTTCATTATTATAATAATTTCCTATTTTGGTTGAGTCCTTTATTTCGTCTGTGCTAAATTTCTTGTCACATATATAGTTCCATGCATGTGAATCTATTAAATAACTTAGTCCTGGATACATCTTCGCTGACGCGTTCTTTGCATTTGTTTGTGATATAAAATTCCATGCTGGATATCCTTTTTTACTTACTGGTTTACATGCTGTTGTATTCTTTTTATCATTTAAATAATATATATCTCCTTCACTATCTGCAGAAAAGTCTTCATTTTCTGGTATGCCTGCTTCATATCTTGCTACATAAAATCCTACTCCTGCTTCTGTAAGCTCTCTATTTGTTTTTCTTGTTTCTAGTTTTTGCAAACTGTCTTGTCCTACATTTTCGATTTCCACATTTTTTATTCCACCTTTTTCATCGTCGATTGAATAATTCCAATTGTCTTTCCAACTATTAGGTTCATCATAGCTATCTTGATCCCATACGCTTTTAAATGTTGCACCATTATATTCGTCCAAACTACATGGTATCCATACGAACTCGTTTCCTTCTGCATCTATTATTACTATTCCATCTTCTATACTGTTTTCCCCTTCTATTTCTGTTGGAGCAAATCCTGCCGGTATTGGTATTCTTTCTTCTTCTACTTCATATACCCATTCTTCATTATGTGTTGCTGCATTTGTCATCGCCATAAATCTTAATTCGCTTTCTTTTGCTTCTTCTGTTTTTGTTACTGCCCTTTTTGCTGTGCTAAATAATTCTCCGTTTATTGCTATATTTACTGTTACTCCTACTAGTATTAGCATTACTATTATTGTGATTATTAAAGCTATTAGAGTAATGGCTTTTTCCTCTTTTTGCATTTGTTTTCCTCGCTTTCTTTTGTTTGTATTTTGTTTATGTTTATTGGTACTTATATGTTTATATTTGTATTATAATTTATAGTTTTCCTTTTTGCAATATTTTTATCATTATTTTTTGTTGTTACTTCAATTTTATGTGTTTTTATTTACATATTATTTGCATAAAAAAACTGTAAATTGAATTTTAGTTCAATTTACAGTTTTTCCCTCTTGTTTTATTTTTCTATTTTTTCCTTATTTATTCCTGTTACC
Organism: uncultured Clostridia bacterium; assembly: GCA_947629355.1. GTDB lineage: Bacteria > Bacillota > Clostridia > TANB77 > CAG-508 > CAG-452. Next base: position 2,088 of record CANRDJ010000004.1, on the reverse strand, counting down.
TCTGCTATTTCTTCTGTTGCATTTCTTCTACTTTTTTCTATGTTTCCTTTTTGGAAATTTTGGATAGAATTATTTCTTTGCGATTTATTTTTTTTAATTAGGAACGATTTTATTCGCACCCTTATTCATATATTATATTTGTTTTTCTTGGTTTTCCTTTTTTGTGGTTTGCTCTAGGATGCGACCCTTTACGTTTTAAATCAATTTTTTTACGCAATAAAATAAACAATCTGAGTCTAAAACTCATTTTTTTATAATCTTTATAGTAAATCCTTTACTGATTCACTTATAATTTTATTTACATCTGCAAGCATAATATTAAATCTCACTTCTATATCGAAATATTCTTTTATTTTTGGTTCTTTATTTAATATATCGTACATTTCTTGTAATTTATTCATTTTCTCTTTATCTTCTTTACCTTGAAATGACATTACTTGTACATCATACCTTATTTTTTCGAACTCTTCTATTTTATTCTTCATATCTGGAATAGCTTGTACTTGTTTTTTTGCTTTTTCATATTCTTTATATTCCTTACTTTCTTGTATTGCTTTTGCTAAATTGTTAGCCTCGTCATATACGTACATTTTCTATTTCCTCCTTTTAAGCGTATGCTTGACGCTTTTTATTAAATGAAATTAGGTTTGTAATTTCTGTTTCTGCATTTTTTACTTTCTTTGATTTTCTTGCTTTTTCTTGAACAATTTGATTTGCTTGTCGTTCTGCAATTGTTTGGCATATTGCTTTTTGATATATAAAATGTGTATCCTGTGCTATTTTTGTCCAATTATATTCATTCTTTACTTTTACTTTTGCTTTTTTTACAATGTTATCACATAGCTGATGATCAAATAAAAGTGCTAATATTGAATCTGCAAGTGAATTAGGATTTCCTGCATAAAATTTCATTCCATCTACACCGTGCTCTACTATTTCATTTAATCCACCTACATCTGATACAACTGTTGGAATACCTGCAAGCATTGCTTCTAATGCTACTATTCCAAAGGGTTCATATGTACTTGGAAATACTGATATATCTGCACATTTATACATCTTTGCTACTTGTCTTGCATTTAAGTATCCTGTAAAATATACTTTTTGATTAAGTCCCATTGCTGCTACTTGCGCTTTTAATTCGTCTAACATTCCACCTTTTCCTGCTATTACAAGCTTTACATCGTGGTAGTTATCCAATATTTTAGGCATTGCTGATATTAGATGCTGAACACCTTTTTCATATACTAGTCTACCCATAAATAGTATTATTTTTTCATTATCAGAAGCATATTGTCTTCTGAAATCATAATCTTTTTCTACCCCATTATATGAAGTAGTATTTATTCCATTTGATATAACATTTATTTTTTCATATGGAAGTCCAAATAATCTTTGTAAATCGTTTTTCATAAATTTACTGTTTACTATTACCTCTGAAGACTCATATGTAAGCATCCATTCAGTATCATTTATATATCTTTGTACTTCATCATGAATTCCTCCATTACGTCCACTCTCAGTAGCATGTATTGTACTAACAAGTGGCAAATTATATGAATTCTTTAATGTCTTTGCTGCATATGCAACTAACCAATCATGTGCATGTATAACATCAAATTTTTCTCCACTTGCTATTAATTCATTTGCCTTTGCTATCATATTAAAGTTAAGTTGCATTATCCAATCTATAAAATTATTAGGATTTATCATATAATTATCAACTCTATATACATGAACTCCTTTGTCATTTTCATAATATGGTACATTTCCCTCTCTATATGTAATTACATACACGTCATGTCCATCTTTTATTAATCTTTTTGATAAATCATTTACAACTCTTGCGATTCCTCCTACTATTCTTGGTGGATATTCCCATGTAAGCATAAGTATTTTCATGAGTTTATTTCCCCTTTCAATTTTTCATTAGTTTAATTCACATTACTAATTATATTGTATAAGAAATTATGATAAAAGTAAACAGATATTTACAATATTTTCAAAAAAAATATGTTGTTGTGTCAATGATGTGAAACAAAAATATATAAAAATTTAATCTTTATAATTAAATTGCATAATTAATCA
>CANRDJ010000003.1 GCA_947629355.1 uncultured Clostridia bacterium | reverse complement strand
AGAAATGATGATGGATAGTTACAATACACATTATAAATTAACAGGGGACGAGAAAGTTACTACAGCTGAATTAGAGAGCAACAAAGAAACTAGGGCAAAATTATATTATCAATATCCTTATACGGGTGACAGTAATCACTATGGCTATGGTGTGAGGTCTGCAGATGTAGCACAATTCGGAAATTGTACTTCTTACTATTCTGTTAAGACTGATGCAATAGGTACAATGTACTTCCCCGGAAACTCACAGTATTATTGGCTAGCGTCTCCTTCGGCTTTGAACTTTTACGGCGTGTTGAGTGTGGTCTATATCGACGGGGGTTATGTGTACGGCTACGACCTCTATAACCGCACCCGTGCGTTTTGTCCGTTAGTTTCTCTAAAATCTTCAGTCAGTCTAACCTTAGAGTAATCACGTGATTGGGGTGTAGGATCTTTAGACAATAGTTTTTTATATGGTTTTTACGTTTGTGTATGTCCTTCTTGGGCATACCCAAACGCAACTAAAATTTTTCAGATAATATGAGGTGGTAAATTTCGTGGCAACCATACGCCGATGGTATTAACAGGGTATAACCCGAATAACTAGAGTAAAAGAACTATGTAAATTAATAAGCATAAGAATTAAGCTATATCGTTGTCAAGAGATACTAAACAAAAAATATTATTGAATATAATCATATAAAAATATTTACAAACACCTTGTAAATATTTTTTTTATTGATATAATATTATAGAATAAAAGTAAGCAACAAAATTTGTTCTAGCAAATTTTGAAGGAGGAAAAAATGGTAAAAAAGGTTGCTATAATTACGAATGGTGGAGATTGTCCAGGCTTAAATGCAGTAATACGTGCAATAGTTAAAACTGCCGAAACTCATGGAGTAGAATGTTATGGATATATAGAAGGATATAAAGGACTATTAGAAAATAATTATATAAAGCTTGAATCAAATGGCAGTGCATCAGGCTTGCTTCATAGAGGTGGAACAATCATAGGAGCATCAAATAGTACAAATTTATTTAATTATCCAGTAGAAGAAAATGGAAAAAAAGTATATAAAGATATGTCATATAAAGCTGTAGAAAATGTAAAACAAGCAGGATTTGATTGTATATTTACATTAGGAGGAGATGGAACACAAAAATCTGCAAGAGATTTCACATTAAGAGGATTAAAAATAATAGGAGTACCAAAAACAATAGATAACGATGTTGCACATTCAGAAATAACATTTGGATATAATACAGCAGTATCTGTTGCAACAGAAGCTTTAGATAGATTACATTCAACTGCAGAATCACATCATAGAATAATGACATTAGAAGTAATGGGAAGATATGCAGGATGGATAGCATTAGAATCTGCTATAGCAGGTGGAGCAGATGCTGCAATAATACCAGAAATACCATATGATATAAATAAAATAGTTGAAAAAATTAACAAAAGAAAAAAAGAAGGTAAAAAATTTAGTATAATTGTTGTATCAGAAGGTGCAAAACCAAAAGATGGAGAGATGATTGTTAAGAAAACATTAAATGACGGAAAAGGTTTGGATAATATAAGGCTTGGAGGAATAGGAGAAAAACTATCAAGAGATTTAGAAGAACTAACAGGAATGGTATCAAGGAATACTGTTTTAGGATATGTACAAAGAGGTGGAACTCCTACAGCATATGATAGAGTATTATCTACAAAATACGGTTCTAAAGCGATGGAACTTGCATTAGAAGGCAAATTCAATGTGTTAGTTACATTAAAAAATGGAAAATTAGATTCAGTACCACTAGAAGATGTAGTAGGAAATAACAAACAGATAGGAGCACGCTCTGGTGGAACAGAAAGCACAAACATTAAAAGAGTGACAATGGATGATGATCTAGTAAAAATCGCAAGAGATTTAGACATTTGTTTAGGTGATTAAAGGAGATATATATGATAAATTTTAAGGAAGAAATAGCAGAACAAATAGCAAAAGTAACAAATTTAAATAAAAAAGAACTAGAAAAATATATAGAAGTACCACCAAATAGCGATTTAGGAGATTATGCTTTTCCATGTTTTAAACTAGCAAAAGACTTAAGAAAAGCACCACCAATAATCGCAAATGAAATAAAGGAAAATATTGAAATAGATAAAAACATTATTGAAAGAATAGATGTTGTAGGTGGATATTTAAATATATATATAAACAAAGAAGCATTGATAAAAACTGTATTAAAAGAAGTTGCAGAAAAAAATGAACAATATGGTTCTTCGAATATTGGACAAGGTAAAACAGCTGTAATAGAATATTCATCACCTAATATTGCAAAACCATTTCATATAGGACATTTACGCACAACTGTAATAGGAGGGGCTTTATACAAAATATATGATTTCCTTGGTTATAATACAATTGGTTTAAACTATTTAGGCGATTGGGGCTTACAATTTGGAAAAGTAATTGCTGGTATTTCTCTATGGAAAGATGAATATGATTTTGAAAATGATGAAATGGGTAGTATATTAAAAACCTATATAAGATTTAATCAAGAAGAAAAAGAAAATCCAGAGCTTACACAAATGGCAAGAGTGTATTTTAAGAAATTAGAAAAAGGTGAACCAGAAATTGTAAAGCAATGGGAACATATTAGAAAAATAAGCATAGATAATTATCAAAGAACATATAAACTTTTAAACTCAAAATTTGATTCATATAATGGAGAAGCATACTATAATGATAAAATGGATTCTATTATAGAGGAATTAAAAAATAAAAAATTGCTAAAAGAATCACAAGGTGCAAAGGTAGTAGATTTAGAAAAATATGATATGCCACCATGTATAGTAATTACATCTGCAGGAACAACAATTTATGCAACTAGAGATTTAGCTGCATTAAAAGACAGAATAAACAAATATGATTTTGATAAATTAATTTATGTAGTAGGAAATGAACAACAATTACATTTCAAACAAGTTTTTAAAGTAATGGAACTAATGGGATATGAAAAATATATTTCAAGATGCACACATGTTCCTTTTGGACTAGTAGTAGATAAAGAGGGAGAAAAAATAGGTTCAAGAAAGGGAAATTCAGTATTTTTAGAAGATATATTAAATGAATCAATAAATAAAGTTAAAGATATTATCAATGAGAAAAATCCTCTGTTAGAAAACAAAGATGAAATAGCAAAAAAAATAGGAGTAGGAGCAATAATTTTTAATGATTTATCAAACAGTAGAATAAAAGATGAAATATTTGATTGGGATATGATACTTAATTTTCAAGGTGAAACTGGTCCATATATTCAATATATTTATGTAAGAACTAGGAGCCTATTAAATAAAGCAGGATACATTCCTAAACTAGAAGAAATCAATTTTAATAAATTAAAAGAAAAAGAATCTATAAATATATTAAAACTTATATATATATTTAATGAAGTTATTCAAAATGCTGCAGATAAAAATGAACCATCAATACTTGCTAGATATTTAATTGATTTAAGTCAAAGTTTTAGTACATTTTATAACGAACATAAAATAATAACAGAAGATAAGCCTGTGCAAGATGCAAGACTATTTTTAACATATGTTGTTGGAGTTGTATTAAAAACAGGAGTACAATTACTAGGTATGGAAATGCCTGAAAGGATGTAAAATTTATCAAAAACAGCATCTAAATATGAATAAGGAGGAATAAACATGGATGTAATTGAACTAAAACACCCACTAATTGAACACAAATTGGCAATTTTGAGAGACAAAAATACAGGTACAAAAGAATTTAGAGAGCTAGTATCTGAACTTGCTACTATGCTTTGTTATGAAGCAATGAGAGAAGCTGAAACATACGAAACAGAAATTGAAACGCCTATAACAAAAATGAAAGTAAAAAAAATAAATGAAGATAAATATGCTTTTGTTCCAATCTTAAGAGCTGGTACAGGGATGTTAGATGGAATTATAAATTTAGTACCAAATGCAAAGATAGGACATGTTGGAATGTATAGAGATGAAAAAACTTTCAAACCAAATGTATATTATTTTAAAGTTCCAAAAGATATAAATAAAAGAGAAGTATTAATATTAGATCCAATGCTTGCAACAGGTGGATCTGCAATAGATGCAATATCGTTATTAAAAGAAAAAGGTGTAAAAAAGATTAAATTTCTATGCATAATAGCTGCACCAGAAGGAATTAAAAAAATGCAAGAAAAATATCCAGATGTACAAATATATACTACATCAGTAGATGAAAAATTAAATGAAAATGCATATATAATACCAGGACTTGGAGATGCAGGAGATAGGGTTTTCGGAACAAAATAAATAAAGTTAAACTAAAAGGAGAAATAATCTCCTTTTTTATTGTATAGAAAAAAATTGAGAAAAAGAAGCATGGTTACCTCTTTCCAAATTTAGTTGAATAATATTAAAAATAATTATTAAATATATTGCATTTTAATTATAAAACAGTATATAATAGGAACGTATTTAAACGAGGAGGAATCAATTTGAGAAAATATTTTGGAACAGATGGTATTAGAAGAATTGCTAATACCGAATTGACACCAGAATTAGTATATAAAGTTGCAAAAGCAGGCGCATATGTTTTAGCAAGGCATTTAGATCATACACCAACAATTTTAATAGGAAGAGACACAAGACTTTCTGGAACTTTAATAGAAAGTGCTATGACAGCAGGATTTTTAAGCTATGGTGCTAATGTGAAGTTGCTAGGTGTTATGCCAACACCTGCTGTAGCATATTTAACTAAGAAGTTAAAAGCAGATGCAAGTGTAGTTATTTCAGCATCACATAATACTTATGAATTTAATGGAGTGAAATATTTTAGTAATAAAGGTATGAAAATATCTGATGATATAGAAGAAGAGATAGAGGAAGTTATGGACTCAGGTAAAATTGATGAGTTAAATGCTATACATAATAAAATAGGAATATCTGAGGATGCTACTTCACTAACAGAAGAATATGTATTTTTATTTAGAAAAATATTTGAAGATAATATACAATGTAATATAAGGGAAGACTTTATAGTTGGATTAGATGTAGCTAATGGTGCAACATATAAAGTAGCAGAAGAAGTATTTAAAAAATTAGGAATAAAATACAAAATAATAAATAATAACCCAAATGGAATAAATATAAATGAGAACTGTGGATCAACACATTTAGAAGGACTAAGAGAATTTGTTGTAGATAATAAATTAAGCTTAGGTATTGCATATGATGGAGATGGCGACAGATGTCTTGCAATAGATGAAAAAGGAAATAAAATTGATGGAGATATGCTTCTTGCAGTATTTTCAAAATATTTAAAAGAAAAAGGAAAGCTAAATAATGATACTTTAGTCGCAACTATTATGAGCAATTTAGGATTAAATAAATTTACTGAAAAAAATGGATTAAATTTAAAACAAACTAAAGTTGGAGATAGATATGTTTTAGAAGAAATGCTAAATAATGGATATAATTTGGGAGGAGAGCAATCAGGGCATATAATTATGCTTGATTATAATCCAACAGGAGATGGAATACTAACTTCTTTAATGTTAATACAAATTTTATTAGAAAAAAATATACCTACATCTCAACTTTGTGATATAATGCAGGTATATCCTCAAATTTTAATAAATGCAAAAGTAGATGCAAACAAAAAATATGAATATAAAAATAATGAAGATATAAACAATATGGTAAAAGAACTTAAAAAAGAATTTTCGGGTGAAGGAAGAGTAATAATAAGACCATCTGGAACTGAGCCTCTAATTAGAGTAATGATAGAAGGAAAAGATATAGAAAATATAACTAAAAAAGCTAAAGATTTAGCAACACTTATAGAGGGGAAATTAAATTAGTGCATTAAAATATAATATATAAATAATATACAAAGGAGGAAATTTAAATGTTTATTTTTGATGTAACAGATCCATTAACAATAGTTCTATTGCTTTCAGCTACAGTATTATTAATATTTTTAGGAAAGGAAATAAAAAAGCCATTAGTACCGGCATTACCATTGATTTTCTTTTTAATATTAATAATGATTCATAGTTTACAATTGGCAAATTTGCCAAAGATAAATAATGGGGAATATTATTCAACAATATTAGGATGTGTAACAGTAGATTTAGTAATGATATTTATAACATTTTTCTCATATCTTTGGGTAGATGATATAGCATGTAGATTTTATAAAAAGAAAAGTATAGACAATAGTTTAGACTGGTTTTGGAAAGAAGTATAGCATAACAAAATAGTTATATTAATAGCAAGTTTTATCTTACCGAACTTGCTATTTTAACATGATTATGATAAAATTTTAAAATCAAAATTATTGATTTATAAAGGGGAGTATATTTAATGAGCAAAAATATTTTAATAGGAGGAGCATGGCCTTATGCAAATAATTCATTACACTTGGGACATTTAGCAGGGTTAATATCAGGAGATGTTTTAGCCCGTTACCATAGACTAAAAGGTGATAATGTACTATATGTATCAGGAACAGACTGCCACGGTACACCAATAACGGAAAGAGCAAAAAAAGAGAAAAGAAGTGCAAAAGAAATTGCACAACAGTATCATAATGAATTTGTAAAGACATTTAATGCAATGAATTTTTCGTATGATTTATATTCAAAAACAGAAACAGAATATCATGCAAAAAAAGTACAAGAAGTTTTCAAAAGATTGTATAATAATGGATATATATATGAAAAAATAGAACCTCAGGCATATTGTGAAAAATGTAATAAATTTTTACAAGATAGAGAAATTCAAATAAAATGCCCAGAATGTGGAGAAATAACAAAGGCAGATCAATGTGAAATCTGTGGACATACTCCATCAATAGAAGATTTAAAAGATGGAATTTGTTTAAATTGTGGCAACAAAACAATAGAAAAGAATAATAAAAATTTATATTTTGCATTATCTAAATTTCAAAATATAATTCAATCTAATACTGATAAATGTAAAAATTTTTGGAGAATAAATGCTAGAAATGAGACAGAAAAGTATTTAAAACAAGGGTTAAAGGACAGAGCCGTAACTCGTGATTTAGATTGGGGTATAGAAATTCCTATTCCAGGATATGAAGAAAAAAGAATGTATGTATGGGTAGATGCAGTTCTTGGATATCTTACAGATACAATGAGATTAGCTGAGGAAAAAGGCTTTAATTGGGAAGAGTATTGGAAAAATGGATATGATAATAGAATATATATGTGTCATGGAAAAGATAATATAGTTTTTCATAGTATAATATTTAATGGACTTTTAGCAGGATTAGAAGATAATTTTAAATTAGTTGACGTTATTGTTTCTACAGAATATTTAAATATAAATGATGAAAAAATATCAAAAAGTAAAGGAAACGGAATAACAGCTCTTGAAATGCTTGAAAAATACAATTCTGATTCATTAAGATTTCATATAATTAATAATGGACCAGAAAGAAAAGATACTAATTTTACAATTGAAGATTTTGAAAGAACTCATAATAATGAACTATTAAACAAATTTGGTAACTTAGTAAATAGAACTTTAAGATTTAAGGGATTAGAAGTATTACCAACTGGAAAATTGGATGAAAAAGCAAAACTAGAAATAGAAAAAACATATAAAGAAGTAGGAGCTTTAATAGAAAATCTAGAATTTAAATCCGCAACAGATAGAGTAATGGAACTTGTAGAATATGCAAATAAGTATTATGATGAAAGTAGACCATGGATTCAAAAGAAAGAAGATATAAAAAAATTTAACGATACAATATATACATGTAGTGTTATAATAGCTAACCTATCGAACTTATTTGAACCATTTATGCCAATGTCTTGTGAAAAAATTAGAAAATATTTAAATTTAAAAACTCCATCATGGAATATGACTAATATAGAAGAAAATATAAATTTAAAAAATATTGAACCATTATTTAATAGAATTTAATTGTTCAAGGTATAATCTAAGGAGAAACAAATGGGAAAATTATTTGTAATAGATGGAACAGATGCAAGTGGTAAACAAACGCAATTTGAGAAATTGCAAGAAAGATTAAAAAAAGAAAATATAGATCATAAAGTAATATCTTTTCCTAATTATGATAGTCAATCATCTTCACTTGTAAAGATGTATCTATCAGGAGAATTCGGAGAAAAAGCAAAAGATGTAAGTCCATATGTTGCCTCAACATTTTATGCAGCTGATAGATTTGCAACATTTAAAAAAGAATTAGAAGAATACTACAATAATGGAGGAATAATACTAGCTGACAGATATACAACAGCAAATATGGTTCATCAAGCAGGAAAAATAGAAAATAAAAAGGAAAGAGAAAAATTTTTGGATTGGTTATGGGATTTTGAATTTAACATATATAAATTGCCAATACCAACAAAAGTATTTTTCTTAAATATGCCACCGAAATACGCTTTTAAGCTAATGGAAAATAGAGAAAATAAATTTACACATAAGGATAAAAAAGATATTCATGAAAGAGATAAAAATCATATTATAGATAGCTATAATGCTGCATGTGAAGTAGCAAACAAATACAATTGGATAAAAATAGAATGTGTAAAAGAAGATAAAATAAGGACAATAGAGCAAATACATGAAGATATATATAATCAAATTAAAAATATAATATAATAAAAAGGGGAGATACCCCTTTTATTTAAAGAGGAAAAAAATCATGGAAAGAGTGGGATTTTTTGGAGGGTGTTTTAATCCACCAACATATATACATATAAATATTGCAATAAATTTAATAAAACAAGGAAAATTGGATAAAGTAGTATTTATACCAGTTAATGATTATTATAAAAAAGAAGAGCTAATTGAAGCAAAACATAGATATAATATGCTTAAATTAATTACAAAAAATCAAAGGAATCTAGAAGTTGATGATATTGAAATAAGAGAAAATAGAGAATTATTTGCTGTAGATGCATTTAAACTCATTTCGGATAGTCAATGTCAGAAAAAATTACGAAAAATGGACACATTTATGATTATGGGATCTGATAATTATAATACAATGCCAAAATGGAAAGATTACAATAAAATAAAAGATAAATATAATTATATTGTTGTAGATAGAAATGAAAATGAAATTTCATCTACTGAGATAAGAAATATGATAAAAAATGGAGATGAAAAAGCAATAAGATATTTGCCTGAAGAAGTATATGAATATATAATTGAAAATAATTTATATAAATAGCAACTTTTAACAATAATACATTGACATTTAAGAACAAATGTTTCATAATAAATATGGTGATAATTATGGAAAGAAAAATTATGCATATAGATGTTAATAATGCATTTTTATCTTGGTATGCAATATGGAGGTTAAAAAATGGAGAAGAAATAGATATAAGAGAAATACCTGCAATAATTGGTGGAGATCAATCTAAAAGAGCAGGTATTGTACTTGCAAAAAGTAATATTGCAAAACAATTTGGAATAGTTACAGGGGAAACTATATTTCAAGCTAAAAAGAAATGTCCAAACATTAAAGTGTTTCAAGGAGACTATAGAATATATAGGGAATATTCAGATAAACTATATAAACTATTATTAGATTATACAGATAAAATAGAAAGATATTCTATAGATGAATGCTTTTTAGACATGACAGAATATTTAATGAATTTTACATTAATGGATATAGCAAAAGAAATTAAAAAAAGAGTTAATGAAGAATTGGGGTTTACTGTAAATATAGGGTTAAGTTCAAACAAATTATTAGCAAAAATGGCATCAGATTTTGAAAAGCCAAATAAAATACATACATTATTTATAGATGAAATTAAAGAAAAAATGTGGCCATTATCAATTAGAAATCTATTTATGCTTGGAAAGAAAACAGTTCCAAAACTATATAATATGAATATAAGAACAATAGGAGATTTAGCTAAAACTGATATAAATCTGCTTATAAATAAATTCGGAAAACACCGGAAAAATGATATGGGAATATGCAAATGGAATAGACAAATCGGAGGTAATATATAAATATGAAGAACCTAAGAGTATAGGAAATTCAATAACTCTTGCAAAAGATGTTCAAGATGTAGAATCCTTAAATGAGATACTTTTAGCTTTGGCAGAGCATGTAGCATATAGATTGAGAAAATATAATATGGTTGCAAATGTTTTAAATGTAGCGTTAAGAACAAATGAATTTAAAGATTTTTCTCATCAAAGTAAATTAGATATGGCAACATCAAATACAAAGGATATATATTTAAAGGCAAAAGAACTTTTGAGATCCATGTATAAGGGAGAAGCAATAAGATTAGTAGCTTTAAGAGTAGATAAATTAACAAATAAAAATGAAAGTCAAATATCTTTATTTGATACAGAAAATAAAAATAAACAGGAAAAACTCGATAAAGTAATAGATAAATTAAAAGAAAAATATGGTTATTCAACTATTACTAGAGCAGGAAAATTAAAAATAGAAAAAGATATAAAATTTAAGTAAAAATTTTACTATAAAGGTCTTGATTTTTTAATATTATTTTAATAAACTATATATAAACTATAAATATATAATTAAGGAGTGTTGATATGGAAAAAGAAAATTTAAGTGAAGAAAATAACGAAAAAAAATCAATTAAAGCAAAATTGAAAAAAATTTTTAAGAAAAAAGAAATTTGGATTTCAGGAATTATTGGGTTAATAATAGGAGGAATTTTAATTTATATATTAGGGGAATTTGGAATTCTTGGACTTGGGCATCAAACAATTATATCATTCAAAGGTGGAAAAGTAACTAAAAATGAAATATATAATGAAATGGAAAAATATTATCCAATTAATTATGTTTTAGAATTAGCAGATAAATCAATTTTAGATAATATGTATCAACTAACAGATGAGCAAAAAGAAGAAATAGATAAACAAGTAGATTCAATTTTAAGTATGTATGAAACATATTATGGTTATACAGAAGAACAATTTTTAGAAGAAAATGGTTTTAATTCTAAAGACGAATTTGTTGAATATATGCAATTAGATTATAGAAGAAATTTGTATTGTATAGATTATTTTAAAACATTATTACCAGAAGAAGATATTAATAATTATTATAATGATAATGTTTATGGAAAAATAAATACAAAACATATATTAATTAAAGTGTCTGACGATGTAACAGATGAGAAAGCCTTAGCTACTGCAAATGAAATTTTAGCAAAACTAAAAGATGGAAAAAGTTTTGATGACGTAGCAAATGAATATAAAGATAAAGTAACGACAGAAAATGTTGATGTTGATAATTTTACGGAAGATTCATTAGCTAATAATTATGTTGAAGCAAGTAAAAAACTAGAAAAAGATGAATATACTACAAAAGCTGTAAAAACAGATTACGGATATCATATAATCTATTGTATAGATAAATCTGACAAACCATCTTTGGAAGATGTTGAAAATGATATAGTAGAAGTTTTAGCAAAGGATTTAGAAAAGGAAGATCAATATATAAGATATAAAGCATTAATAAAATTGAGAGAAGATAGTAAAATGAAATTTAAAAACAAAGATTTAGAAGAAAAGTATAAAGAATATTGTGAGCAAATAGATAATTCAGGAAAAACAGAACAAAATGAAGATGTAGCAGAAAATGAAAATAATATGACAGTTAATGAATAGAATTTGAACTAAAAGGGCAATTTAAAGATTGCTCTTTTAGTTTCTATATGATATATAATAAAAAGATATGTTTTGTATAAGGAGAAGTTACATATGAAAAAAGAAGAAAATATTGAAAAATTGTTAGAGTTATTGAACAAGATTAAAATAGAGGCAGAAAATGAAGAAACAGTAAATCAAATTAGAGAATTTCTATCAGCTGGAGATGCTAAATCAGCTCTACATAAATTAGAAGAATTAAAATCAAATAATTCTTTACAGCTAATGTTACCAAATTTAAATAAAGAAAAAGGAAAACAAGATGTTCAAGAGAAAGAAGAAAGCGAAGAAGTAGAAGAAGTAGAAGATGTAGAAGATGAATTTGAAGAAAGTTTTGAGAATAAAGAAAGTGCTAAATTTGAAGATATATATCCCAAAGAATTACAAGCTCAAGAACTTGAAAAAGTATATATAGGATTATTATTAAATAATCCTAAATCTATAAATATGTACTATTTTCTTTATGAAGATTGCCTATTTGAAGATAAAGATTTATTCAATGCGTATAAAAGTGTTTTGTTTACGGAAGGAGCAATGTATTCAAAAGAAATAGCAAAAAAAGACTTTAATTTTCCAAGAGAGAATAAAAGATCTGAAAATTTAAAACTTAAACTAAAGAAAGAAGTAGCTGATAAAAATTATGATTATGAAAAAATATATATAGAACTAAAAAAAATTTTTATATTAAGAAAATATTATAAAAATATGCCTATTAAAGCTACTCAAGATAAAATTGCTGAGATAAGAAAATATGAATTATATGATAATATGTCTGTACAAGAAGTAGAAAGTGCAATTAATCAGGTAATGGTAACAGAAAAATTCAAGCAATCAGTTTTAAATGAAAATGTAACAGATTTTTTATTAAAAGGTGATAATAGTTTAACTAATGGTTTAAATTTACCATTTCCAATTTTAAGTAGTGTATTTAAGGGAATTAGAAAAGGGGAAACTATGGCATTTGCAATGCCATCAAATTCTGGTAAAAGTAGATTTACAATAAACCTTGCTGCATATCTTGCATTTTTTCATAAAAAGAAAGTTTTAGTAATTTCCAATGAAATGTCAGAAGAAAAAATGAAACTTTGTTTAATAACTACTATTTTAAATAATTTGGAAATACAAAAAATGCATGGACAATTGATAAATAAAACAGAAGGGGAATTATTAGAATTTAAATTTAGAGCAGATGATATAGCTAAAGTAGAAGTTGATGATGAAGGATTTGTAATAAAACAAGAAAAAGAAACAAGAAAAGAATTTATACAAAGACTTTCAAAAGTATCTTCAGAATTTAATAGAACCATTAAAGCTACTGAATGGTTAAATAAAGAAATTAAAAATTCTATATATTTTATAAATATAACAGACCATACAAATGATGAATTGAAAAAAGTAATTACAAATTATTATTACAAAGAAAAAATAGAATATATGTTTTATGATACAATGAAAACAGATACAGAAAATATAGGTAATAGTGAAGAAATAAAAAAGACTGCAACAATCATTTCAAACCTGGCACAAAACTTTAATATATTTATAGGATACACTTTGCAACTTGCAGAAACTGCTACATTACCAGTAAATTTAACAATAAATGACTTGTCAGTAAGTAGAACAGTTAAAGAAGTGCTAGATACTCTTTGTTTATTTAAGCAAATAGATAATAGAAATTTCGATGATTACGAATATTCATTAGAAGAAGTTGATAACAAATTTTATGAATTAAAAAAATATAAAGATCCAAATGTAAGATATTATGCATGTGTTGTTGATAAAAACAGAGCAGGTTCTAAACCTAAATTACTATTCAAATTAAATCTTGCATATAACAGATGGGAAGAATTAGGATACTTAAAATTAAAACAGGAAGAATAATAGAAAGTAACAAAAAAAACTCTTTTTCATATAAAAAAGTCATCTAGGGGTATTAAATAGATGACTTTTTTTGAAATTTATGTATGCCAAATTGATGGCTTCGCAAGATAATCTGGAAATAATACTTTTAGTTGTGAAAATCTTAGTGGAACATCCATACAAGGAGTATTCTCTTGTATTTCACGTTTTACAGTCCGCTCTAAAATTTTAACAGCTAATTTTCTACGTGAATCTTTTAGATTTTTTTGTAGAGGTAATAGATTTAGAACTACTCTGTCCAAAAAGACAATTGTATTACCATGTAATGTATTTTTCATAAAAATTCTCCAATCATTAATTAATATTAGTTAGAGTGTGAAAACAAATACCCCTTTGTTTTCACTAATAGTGTTTTACTTATGTATTATATCAAATTTTTACCAAAAAAGCAATTAAGTATTCCATATATCTCTATATTTCTATATTAAAGTAACCAAAATAAATTACAAACATAATATAAAATAAAAAAAGTTGGAGGTTATTTATGAATAATTATGAAATAATGATGAACGGAAATGTAAAAATTGGAGAATTTGCACCAGACTTCGAAGCAGTGACAACTATGGGGGATATAAAACTTTCTAATTATAAAGGGAAATGGGTAATTTTGTTTTCACATCCAGGAGACTTTACCCCCGTATGTACAACCGAAATGATAGCATTTACAAAAGCACATACATATTTTAAAAATTTAAACACAGAACTTTTGGGATTAAGTGTAGATAGTAATTCTTCGCATCTAGCATGGGTATATGATATTTATTGTAAAACTGGAATTAAGGTATCATTTCCAATTATAGCAGATAGAAACGGAGAAATAGCAAGAAAATATGGAATGATAGCAAATGATATAAGTAATACAGAAACAGTTAGAAATGTATTTGTTATTGATGATAAAGGAATTATAAGAACAATTTTAATTTATCCATTAAACATAGGAAGATTTATTCCAGAAATAATAAGGGTTGTTCAAGCTCTGCAAATGGCAGAATGTGCTAAAGGCTCAACTCCAGCAAACTGGATACCAAATCAGCCAATAATAGTTCCAGCTCCTAAAACCTTTGAAGGTTTATTAGAAAGAAATGAAGAAATTGAAAAAAATAGAAATGGAATGAGCTGGTATTTGAGTTTTAAAAATGCACCAAAAGAATGCATAGAAGAAAATAAAAAAAAGAAATTAGAATAAAGAAAATATAGTTACTACTTTATAAAAGTAGTAACTATATTTTTATAAACATAGATAAAATAGCATTGCGTAATTAATTGTTGCTAATTATAAATACTAAATTAAATAATTATCATAAGTATAAAAATTTATATAAAACTAATCAAATATTTTTTCAAACCACTTTTTCATATTATACAATAATTCATCTAATGAATAGCTACTTTCATTTCTAAAATATTTTAAAAATTCCATCAATATTCCATTCATAAAAAATGAAATATTAATGTCAAGATATTTATTCATATATTTATCTTTTAAGGCATCATAAATTTTTTGACTAGCGATTTTCTTTAATTTTTCTAAAAACAAAAGAGATTCATCAGCAGATAATAGTAATTTATATGTTTCTTCATTATCTTTTAAACATTGTATAATATTATCAAAATAATTCATAATATCTTGTCTTGAATATAATTGCAAATCTTCACTACATAAAAGTTCAATTGTTTGTAATTGATAGTCATGAGCTACTTCATATATATTATCGTAATGCGTATAAAATGTACTTCTAGTTAATTCTGCTCTTTTAACTAGTTCTGTAACAGTTATTTTATCCAATTGTTTTCTCTCATTAATCAATTCAGCAAAAGTTTTTTTAATTAAATTTCTTGTTTTAACAGAAGAAGAATTTAGACATCGTACTTTCATAATAGGGATCCTTTCTATAAAAAAACAATATATAAAATATTGTAACACAGTTTTATTATAATAAAAAGACAATTTTGATAAAAGTGTCTAAATTCAGACACTTTTATCAAGTTTATACTTTCATTTGAATAATAATGAGAATATAATGTAATGCAGACCAAAAAGAAGGGAAGGATTTACTTTGAGAAAAATTACAGACTTTATAATAAATAAAAGACATTTTATTTTGGTTCTATTTATTGTTTTTACAATAATTTCAGCCATATTATCATCAAAAGTAAAAATTAATTATGATATAGCTAAGTATTTACCAGACACTTCAGAAACAAGAATTGGTATGGATATTATGGAAAAAGAATTTGAAGGAACTGAAACTAGTACCTTAAATTTAATGTTTAAAGATTTAGAAGATGAAGAAAAATTTGAAATTAAAAATGATTTAGAATCGATAGACGGAGTAGAAAGTGTAGATTATGATAATAGCGAGAATTACAACAAAGAAAATTATACATTGTATGTTATTACAATAGATGACAAATCTGATTCACAAAAGGGGACTGATATATATAATCAAATAACAGAAAAATATAAAGATTATACTATTTATACAAGTGGAGATGTATCTGAATGTAATAAAACAGTATTACCATTTTGGATTGTTGCACTTGCAGTTGTATGTGCTTTAGTTATTTTGCTTATAATGTGTGAATCTTATGTAGAACCATTTTTATTTTTAACTTCTATACTAATGGCAGTAGTTCTAAATAAGGGAACAAATATTATATTTCAAAATGTATCAAATATTACAAATTCAATAGTAGCAATATTACAGATGGCATTATCAATGGATTATTCTATAATGTTAATGAATAGGTATGATCAAGAAAAGCAAATTGAAAAAGACAAAATAAAAGCAATGAAAAATGCTTTATATAAAGCATTTCAAGCTATATCAAGTAGCTCTGTTACAACAATAGTTGGACTTTTAGCATTAGTATTTATGAGCTTTAAAATTGGAAAAGATTTAGGATTTGTTTTGGCAAAAGGTGTGTTATTTAGCTTAATTTGTATATTCTTTGTACTGCCATCCTTAATATTAATGTTTGATAAATGGATAGTAAAAACAAAAAAGAAAAGTCCTAATTTCAAATTGAATAAATTAGGTAAATTTAGTTACAGAATAAGATTTATTTCTGTTCCATTATTTTTTATAATATTTATTGGTAGCTTTGTAATAAAGGGAAATTTAGGAATTGATTATACAGATTCACAAACTGACGAAATAAATGAAGTATTTGATGAAAATAATCAAATAGCTATTATATATAAAAATAAAGATGAAGAGAAGATTTCAAAATATTTAAAAGAACTTGAAAATGAAGAAAAAATAGATGAAGTATTAGCATATGGGAATACAATTAATGAAAAATTAACTTATAATAAATTAAATGACAAGTTAAATGATTTAGGCTCGGATGTTAGTATAAAAGATTATTTATTAAAAATATTGTATTATGATTATTATAACAAAAATAAGAAAAATACAATGACATTTGAAGATTTTATTAATTTTATTGAAAATGAAGCATATAATAACGAAAAAACAAATGAAAAAATTAACGATAAAACAAAAAGTGATATTACAAGACTAAAAAACTTTATTACAGTATCTTCTATGAATAAAAAAAGAACATCAAGTGATATAGCAGGTATATTAGAAATAGACAAAAGCAAAATAGATGATATACTTATTTATTATCTTTCTAAAAATAACAATACACAGATTACCTTAAATGAATTTATTGATTTTATAAATAAAGATGTTTTAACAAATAAAAAATATGCGATTAAAATTAATGATGAAAATAAAAATAGATTAAATAAGTTATCAAAATTTACAAATAAGCAAACAGTACAAAAAAGAATGACAAGTAATGAAATGGCTAAAATTTTTGGAATTGATAATAATGCAATGAATGAATTATATAAATATTATATTCTTGTAAATGACATTGATATAAAAATAACAATTTCAGAATTTTCAAATTTTGTATTAAATGATGTATTAAGAGATAGTAATTATGTAAATAGTTTTGATAATAAAACAATTCAAAATATAAAATTATTAGCAACATTTAGCAATACAAATACAATTAATAAACAAATGACTTCCCAAGAATTAGCTAATTTATTTGGCATAGATGAAACAAAAATTAATCAAATTTTACTTTTAAAATACATTAAAGAAAAAAATGAAAGTAAGTATACAATATTAGAATTTATAAATTATATAAATAATATTAAAACGAATACACAATATTTAGATGACACTGATACGTCCGCATTAAAAGAACTAATGGGAAATACAGAATTACTAGATGATAAAACTAAATATACAGCTCTCGAGATGTCAAAAATATTAGGAAAAGATATAAATCAGATGTATCAATTATACAATTTGATTGATTATACTGCAGGAAATATAAAGAATTGGATTGCTACACCTAATGAATTTGTAAAAATAATATTAAACAATAATAGTAATGAAAATATAAAAAATAATATTGATGAAGCTACAATGCAACAACTAAAATTATTATCTACTGTTATGACAAGTAGTATAAGCAATACAAAATATACTTATAAAGAACTTTCGAAAAAGATAGGTATAGATAGCAATAATACAAAAAACATATATACTTTATATGTTTCAAGTCAAAATAATAAAACTTTAACACCACAAGAATTTACAGATTTTGTACTTACACATAAAAATGATAATACACTTGCAAACAAAATAACAAGTAGTACAATAAAGGATTTGAAACTAGTTCAATCGGTTATGAATGGAGTTATAAATAATAAAAAATACAGTAGTAGCCAATTATCTTCATTATTAGGAATAAATAAGGAGGAAACAAATCTACTTTATGGTTTATATAACTCTAAACATATAAATAATAATCCAAGTATATCATTAAAAGAATTCATTAATTTTTTACTTAAGGATGTTGTTCATAATAGCCAATATTCAAGCAATTTTGATGAGAAACAAATATCAAAACTAAATACAGTAAATAGCATTATGAATGCCAGTATAAATAATACAAAATATAATGCAGATGAAATATTTACTATTATTAGTAATTTAAGCGATGATGTAGAAAAAAATACAATAGAAATTCTTTACACTTATTATGGTAGTGACAGACAGTATAATAATGAATGGAAAATGACAGTAGAAGAATTTGTAAATTTTCTTAATAATGAGATTTTGCAAGATGAACGATTTACAGATTTTATAGAAGATGATATGAGAAATAATATAAAAGAAGCAAAAACAAAAGTAGAAGATGCAAAAGAATTATTAATAGGTAATAATTATTCAAGAATAGTACTAAATACAAAATTTGATTTAGAATCACCAGAAACTTTTGAATTTATAAAAAATGTAAAAGATATGTTAGGAAAAGAATTGAAGGATTTCTACATAATAGGAGATTCTCCTATGGCTTATGAAATAAGTCAGACTTTTGATGATGAATTAAACTCAATAACAATAATAACAATGATAGCAATATTTATAGTAGTAGTAATTACATTTAAATCAATTACCATTCCTGTAATATTAGTGTTAACAATACAGACAGCAGTTTATTTAACAATGGGGATACTATCAATAGTAGGAGAAAATGTATATTTTATTGCAATACTTATTGTTCAAAGCATATTAATGGGTGCAACTATTGATTATGCTATTTTATATACGTCGTATTATCTTGAACACAGAAAAAGTAAAGGAATAAAAGAATCAATTATAGATTCATATAATAAATCAATACACACTATACTAACTTCAAGTTCAATACTTATTATAGTAACTTTAATCATTGCAAATTTTGCATCAGCAATTGCAGCAAAAATATGTAAAACAATTTCAGAAGGTACTCTATGTTCTACAATTCTAATTTTAACATTATTACCAGCAATTCTTGCTTTTTGTGATAAATTAATAGTTAAAAATAAAAAGAATTAAATATTGTAACAGATGAAACATTGCATAATGACCCAAACAGATATATTTATTATCTCTGTTTTGAAAAATAAAAAATTAATTTTTTATTTAATTTAAAAATCTTTAACCAAAATTAAAGTGTTTTATTAATATTTTAAATTAATTTGTAGATAATATTAATAGAATACTTTAGAGGAGGTTAAAAATGGAAAAGAAACAAATAATTAATTGTACAGTAGAGAGTTGTGCTTTTAACAATGAAAAAACTCAAAAATGTGAGCTAGAAGATATTATTGTAAGACCATGTACAAATTGCAATAATGGTAATCCAGAAGATGAATCTATGTGTGGTAGTTACAGATGTAATTATGAAAATCAATAATTATTCTTTAAAGGTTACTAGGTGTGAAATGTGAAAAGTAATATTAAATTTGTATTTTTGCTTTTCACATTTCATTTATATTGTACATATTTTAATTGTTTTATTAAAAGTATACTTGTTAAATTGAAATGCAATTTTATAAAAATTATTGACAAGTTAAATTTTAAGAAATAAAATAAATATATAAAATATAAGGAGGTAAAATTATGCCATTAGTTACGACTAAAGAAATGTTTGAAAAATCTATGAAAGAAGGATTTGCAATAGGAGCTTTTAATATTAACAACATGGAAATATTACAGGGAATAGTAGATGCAGCACAAAAACAAAATTCACCGGTTATTCTTCAAGCATCAAGTGGGGCAATTAAATATGCAAGAATAAAATATTTAATGAAAATGGTTGAGGCAGCAGTAGAAGAAACAACAATTCCAATAGCAATACACTTGGATCATGGTGCTGATTTTGAAACATGTAAAATGTGTATTGATAACGGATTTACATCAGTAATGATTGATGGTTCAAAATATAGTTTTGAAGAAAATATTGCAATAACAAAAAAAGTTGTAGAGTACGCACATAAAAATGGTGTAGTAGTAGAAGCAGAGTTAGGACAATTAGCTGGTATAGAAGATGATGTTAATGTTTCTGAATCAGATGCAAAATACACAGATCCAAATCAAGCAAAAGAATTTGTAGAAAGAACAAATTGTGATTCTTTAGCAATTGCAATCGGAACAAGTCATGGAGCATATAAATTTAAAGGCGAAGCAAAATTAAGAATGGACATATTACAAGCAATTAAAGAAAAAATACCAAATACACCAATAGTATTACATGGTGCATCTACAGTAATTCCTGAGTTAGTAGAGACTTGTAACAAATATGGAGCAGATATACCAGGTGCTAAAGGGGTTCCAGATGACATATTACATACAGCAAGTATTTCAGGAGTTTCAAAAATAAATGTAGATACAGATTTAAGATTAGCATTTACAGGAGAAATTAGGAAATCCTTAGCAGAAAATCCATCAATATTTGATCCTAGAAAATATTTAACACCTGCAAGGGAGAAAATTACAGAAATCGTAGAACATAAAATTAAAACTGTATTTGGATCATCAAACAAGGCATAAATTTAAAAAACGGAATTTTTAATACGGACTATTTTATTTTCTTTAAAAGGAAATAAAATAGTCCGTATAAAATTTTCACTAAAATTTAAGCTTTATTTAATTTTCGAATTCTCATTTCTGCCTCTTTTTTTGCAATATCGCGTCTTTTATCATATAATTTTTTACCTTTACCAATTCCTAATTCTATTTTTACAAAATTACCTTTAAAATACATACTTAAAGGTATGAGGGAATAACCTTTTTGCTTTATTAATCCTACTAATTTATTAAGCTCTCTTTTATTTATTAATAGTTTTCTATCTCTTAAAGGATTTTTATTATATATATTTCCAAATTCATATGGACTTATGTGTAAATTATATATGAATAATTCTCCATTTTTTATTGAAGCATAACTATCTTTTAAATTAGCTTTTCCATTTCTTATCGATTTAATTTCTGTTCCTGTTAAAACTATACCAGTTTCAATCGTATTTTCAATTGTATAATTATGCCTAGCAGTTGGATTTTTTGAAACTATTTTAAACATATCTAAATAGACCTCTTTCTTAAAATATATAGAATTATATCATAACAACAAAAAAATAGAAAGTATAATTGAATATACTTTCTATTTTTAATTAAAATTACTTTTATAATTAATGTTTATTATTTTGAGATGCATAGTACCATACAACTGCAATTATTACAACAGCAGCAATTGCAACAGCAATCCATATCCACGTTGTAGCATTCATACCATTTGAGTTTGATACATCTTCTGCTACACCTGCAGTTGCATCATAAGTATCATCTCCTACATTTTCAACAGAATTTGCATCGTCCATTATTGCATTTCCGATATCTTCTGCTCCGTCTTCAATTGTATTTTCTGCTGTACCAACACCATTTCTTACATCTTCAGCCAGATTTTGAGCACCATCTACAACAGCATTAGTTGCACCATTTACTGTATTTTTAACATTGTTAGCAGTGTCAGTATTATCTGTTGCAAAGCATAAACTACTAATTGATAAAATAAGAAATGCTACTATGAATAATATAAAAGATTTTCTTTTCATATTCTAACTACCTCCTAAAATTTTTCTGCTTTATAAAAATCTATTTATATTATTTATTATTTGTGAAAAAATATTCACAAATAAACAACTTTTGTATAAAAATTACAAAAGTTGTTAAAATTGCATTATTTAAATCTTATCAAAATTGCTACTGCTAAAAAGATTAAAAGTATTCCTATAACTATTATAATTATTGACAAAATATTTTCTGTAGTTAAGAAATCATCATTATTTGATGTAGTTTCTGTAGAAGTTAGAGCTGGAGCAGTATCTGTTATTTCATCTTCATTGTTTCCCATTGGATTTTCTTCTGTATTATTTTCAAAAACAGTATTCACAGTATTAGCGTCAGCAGAAGAATTTTCTTGAACGTTTGCATTTGTTTGATTATTTACATTATTTTCTAAATTCATAACTATACCAGAAGCATTTACACAATTTATAAATAAAAAGAAAAATAATATTGAAATCAAAGAAATTTTAAATTTAACCTTCATTTTAACCTCCTTTATAAAACACATAATAAATTATGATATTATAATACACAAAAAACAACAAATTGTCCATATATAATAATAAAAATTATAACCTTTGTTTATTCTTTAAAATAGTAATATTGATATATCAAAAATATGGCTAATAAAAAATTTAAGATGAAATAAAAATAAATATAAACTATGTAAATTAATAATTAAAAAAATTAATAATTTACATTGACAAAGAAAATATTAATAATTTATAATAAAAAGAAAAAAGATAATAATAAAAATATTGTAAACTGTATGAGATTGAACAGTAGGATAACTAAAAAACAAAAGAAGGAGTTGAAAAACATATGAAAGAGAAAAAATTAAATGCAAACGCTGGAGGGGTCGCACCCATGGGCGACATACACTTCGAAGAACAAACCTTAGATAAAAATTCCCCAACGTTATACTCAAATCCAAAATCAAAAATCAAAACACTAGCTTCTGACCACAGAGCCATCACTTTAATAGCCCTAATAATCACAATTATAGTAATGCTACTACTAGTAGGAGTAACATTAAATGTAGCACTACAAGGAGGACTATTTGGAAATGCAAAAGAGGCATCATTGGGACAAGCACATTCAATGGTAATGGAACTATTAAAAACAGAAGAATTTACGTATTTGACAGAAAAAGAATCTGGTAAAACAACACTAGCATTAATAGACTATTTAAAAGAAAAAGGAATAATAACAGAAGAGACAGAAGACAAATACAAAATTAATGTAGAAGTATTATTGGGAACGGCAGGAAGAACAGGAAATGGAACAGATGGAAAAGATGTATACAAATTAGAGAAATCTGACAGAGATGAAGAATTAGGTAAAAAAGAAACAAAAATTAAAGCAATGACAATAGCAAAAAATCCAGAAACCAAATCAAATGATAATACTGGAACAAAATATGTAGTAAACTATTATGATAATAACGGAACAGCAGAAAAAGTTGGTGAACTATATGATTTGTATGGAGTTGAACTAATAACATTTTATATTGATGAGGAACCGTATACAGCAGAAAAAGGAATGACGTGGTTAGAATGGATACAATCTTCTTTCTGCCCAGTTGAGCTAGAGTGCTCTTATGATGATATTAATCATCGATGTACCATCATGGGTGGGGGCGTGCTCGTTGAAGAGCTCACCCGGTTCCAGCGTGCTAGAAAATGGGTTTCATTACACGACCAGAAAAAATGGCGAGTGTGTTTCCCCTACATCTAAGATAGCTACTTCAACCGATGGAGAATATACCTTGGCTAAAGATTTATCTGTTGGTGACGAAATAGTATATTATGATTTTGAAACATCTAGCACTAAAGTAGGAACAGTAGGAAAAGTATATATTCATAAAAAAGCAACAAACTTTGTAAGATATGAATTTAGTGATGGAACATATTTAGAAGCAACAGATTATCATCCAATATACACAAAAGAAGGATGGAAATCACTAACAAGAAGAAATAATTATCCAGTGCCTAATGAAGGAGACAGTGTAAAAACACTTACAGGATGGAAAGAAATAACTAAAATTGAAACATATACAGGAGTAGAAGATTTTTACGACTTCTCTATAGTAGCAAAAGACGGAAGCAAGGTACAAAATTACTTTGCAAATGGTTCATTAGTAGAAAGTTCGTTGTAATAATATAAAATTTAAGTGATTTATTAAAAAAGCAGATTTTCAATGAGAAAGTCTGCTTTTATATAGCTTACCACCAAAATTAAGACAAAAAACAGGTTGACAATTAGCTTTAATAAGAGGTATAATAAATTGTTGTTATTGATAGAAATAAAGGGGATTTTAAATAATGAGCAATAAAAAAATTAGAAATGTAGCCATCATAGCACACGTTGACCATGGAAAAACAACATTAGTAGATGCTTTACTTAAACAAAGTGGTACATTTAGAGATAATGAACAAGTAGAAGAAAGAGTAATGGATTCAAATGACTTAGAAAAAGAAAGAGGAATTACAATACTTGCTAAAAATACATCTGTAATGTATGGTGATATAAAAATAAATATAGTTGATACACCTGGACATGCTGATTTTGGTGGAGAAGTAGAAAGAGTACTTAAAATGGTAGATGGAGTACTTTTATTAGTTGATGCATTTGAAGGAGCTATGCCTCAAACAAGAGAAGTTTTAAAAAAATCATTAGCATTAAACTTAAAACCAATAGTAGTAATAAATAAAATAGATAGACCTGGTGCTAATCCATACAAAGTTGTAGACCAAGTTTTAGAATTATTCATAGAATTAGGAGCAAATGATAACCAGTTAGAATTTCCAGTAGTATATGCATCTGCAAAAGAAGGAATAGCTAAACTTAATTTAGAAGAAGATTCGACTAATATGAAATGCATATTTGAAACAATAATAAATACAATTGAACCACCTAAATGTGATGAAGAAGGACCTATGCAAATGCTAGTTTCAAATATAGATTATGACGATTATGTTGGAAGAATAGCAGTAGGAAGAATTGAAAGAGGGATAATAAAGGAAGGAATGCAAGTTGCTGTTTGCAAAAATGATAAAATAGAAAATGCTAAAATAATGAAAGTATACACATATAAAGGATTAAAAAAAGAAGAAGTTGAAATTGCAAAAGCAGGAGATATAGTAGAAATTTCGGGAATAACAAATATAAATATCGGTGAAACAATATGTGATGTTAATAATCCAGAAAAAATAGATTTTGTTAACATAGATGAACCAACAGTTACAATGACATTCTCAGTAAATAACGGACCTTTCGCAGGAAAAGAAGGAGAATTTATAACATCTAGGCATATAAGAGATAGATTATTTAGAGAATTAGAAAGAAATGTATCTTTAAGAGTAAAAGAAACAGATTCACCAGATTCTTTTGAAGTTGCAGGACGCCGGAGAACTTCATTTATCAGTTCTTATTGAAACAATGAGGAGAGAAGGATTTGAATTATTGGTGTCTCGTCCAAAAGTTATATTCAAAGAAATAAATGGGGAAAAATGTGAACCAATTGAATTACTAGTTGTAAATGTTCCAGATAATTGCATAGGAAATGTAATAGAAAAATTAGGAAAAAGAAAAGCAGAAATGATTAATATGGAACCTGCCGAAGACGGGCATACGAAAATAGAATTTAAAATTCCAGCTAGAGGATTAATAGGATATAGAACAGAATTCCTAACAGATACTAAAGGTGAAGGTATAATGAATCATGTGTTTGATTCATACGAACCATATAAAGGAGATGTAGTATCAAGAGTAAGAGGCACAATTGTTGCATTTGAGCAAGGAAAAGCAATAACTTATGGATTATATAATGCACAAGACAAAGGAGATTTGTTTATAGGACCAGGAACAGAAGTATATGAAGGTATGATAGTAGGGTTAAATTCTAGAGGAGAAGATTTAGCTGTAAATGTATGTAAAGAAAAACATTTAACTAATACTAGAGCTTCAGGTTCAGATGATGCATTAAGATTGGTTCCACCTATTCAAATGTCATTAGAAAAAGCAATAGAATTTATACAAGATGATGAGTTAGTAGAGGTAACACCTCAAAGTATTAGATTAAGAAAAAAAATTTTAAATAACAAAGAACGCGAAAGAGTAGCAAGAAAATAGGAGAGGATAAAAATGGGATGGACTTCAAAAATGAGAGCAAGTAGAAATCCGAAAATATTTAAAAGAAATGGAAATTACAGATCAGGATCTAAATCTTTAGTAAATACAGTAGTAAAAAAAGAAAATAATGATGATCAGAAAAATAGGCAAAAAATTGTACAAGAAATAGTGGCAAGATGTAATGCTGAAAATTTGGATGATATAGTGAATGAAATATCCCAAAGAAAAGAGGTTAAAGAGCAGTTTGATTACTATATTAAAAATGGAATTACAGATTTGTCTTCAATTTTTAAAAATTGGTATCTAGGATATGAAAACAATAAATCAAGAAATAATAACATTTCAATAAGGTGATATTTTGAATATAGAATATATAAAGAAAAAAGCATTAAATGAACATATTCCAATTATAATGGATGATACATTAGAGATAATAAAAAAGATATTATTAGAAGAAAAGCCTAAGAGAATATTAGAATTAGGAACAGCAACAGGATATTCTTCTATTTGCTTTTCAAACGTATTAAATAACAATGTTTATATAGATACAATTGAATTAGATGAAGAAAGAGCAAATGAGGCAATAGAAAATATAAATGAATTAGGGCTTCAAAAAAGCATAAATGTAATTATAGGAAATGCTGTAGATATACTCCCTAAATTAAAAGAAAAATATGATGTTTTCTTTATAGATGCTGCAAAGGGAAAATATCCATTTTTTCTAAAGGAAACAATAAGACTATCTAAAAAAGGTAGCATAATACTTGCAGACAACATACTATACAAAGGATATGTTATGAGTGATTACAATAAACATAAACAAAGAACAGCTGTAAGAAATTTAAGAGAATATATAAAAAAGAGTACAGAAGATATAAACTTAAAAACTGAAATTTTAGAGATAGGAGATGGACTAGCAGTAAGTAGAGTACTGCCTAGTGAATAAATATGCAAAATAATGATAAAAGAAAAAAGTTTATAGAAAGCTTTGCTGTAGAAGTAAATGATATTGCAAGAGAGAAATTTTTAAGAGAAACTAAATCTACTACAATTGGAGAAACAATTGATGGATATAAAGAATTTATATCTGATTTGGGTGGTGGCTTTTTAGAAATCGCTGAAAACTATAATGAATGTATACAAATTGCTAAAATGAATGAATTAATAGGAGATACAAAATTAAAGGCACGAATAAAGGATTTTTCTAGTTCTAGTATAAACTCTAATAGAAAGGAATTAGACGATGTATTTGGAATAGAAATAGTTACAGCAACAGAATTTGAAAAAGAACTATTAATGCTGTTTAATCATTTAATATTTGATATAAATAAAGATAAAAAATATAATAAGAAAAATGGTTATGTCTCATATCATTGCATGGGAAATTTTTCACCAGAAAGAGAAAAATTACAAGAAAGAATTAAAAAAATAGTAGATGAAGCAAAAACAAGGGAATATATATATTCAAAAAGTGAACCAAATTATGATGATAAAAGAAAATTAGTTAGTGTTTTTCCAAACTTATCAGAATATATTGCAGATTCAAAAAAATCAAAAGAATATATAAGTGTACTAGAAAAAATGATTGAATATATGAGATATACTAAAGCATCAACAGAGAGTATTCCTATAATAGAATTTCATTTTTTAACAACTCAAGTAGAGCAAGAGGCAATAAGAGGAAGAGCGAGTCATGCAAATTATAAGAAGATAAATACAAAACTAATAGAAGAATATTTTGAACAAGGAAGATTAATAAGAGGAATAAATGCTCCATGGAAATTTACTGGAGAAATAAATGGATTAAAGTTACAAGATTTTTATGATACATTAATAGAAAATTGGCCTTTTTTAAAAAAAGATATTGTTAAAAAGAGAGACTTAGGAGAAGAAAAAATAGAAAAGGATACTATTTCTAAATTTGACATATTAACTGCATCTCAATTTCCATTTTTAAGAAAATATTTAAAAGGAAATTCTGAATATTTGGAAGAAAAAAAAGATGAAAAATGGGGATTATTAAAAGGATTAATAATTGCAAATAAAATAAATATAAATGAAAAAAATCCTCATTCTGCAGAAGACGAATTGATAAGTAAAATAGATAAAATTTGGTCTAATAGAAATGAATCTTCTATAAGAGGAGGAATTTAGTGAATGAAAAAGCCAGAATTATTAGCACCAGCAGGGTCATTTGAAAAAGCAAAAACAGCTTTTTTATATGGAGCAGATGCTGTATATATGGGAACTGCAAAATTATCTTTACGTTCTAGAGTAGATGTTCAAGATGATGAACTTGCAAGAACAATAGAATATGCACATTCAATAAATAAAAAGGTATATGCAGCATTAAACATATATGCAAGAGATGATATGTATGATGAAGTAATAAAACAAGCAAAACTTTTAAATGAATTAAAAGTAGATGGAATAATTAGCTCAGATGGTGGAGTTATAGAAACTTTAAAAGAATATGCTCCAGATGTTGATATACATATAAGCACCCAGACTAATGTTGTTGGATATAACAGTTGTAAATTCTGGTATAAAAATGGTGCTAAAAGAATAGTAATAGCAAGAGAACTTAATAAAAAAGAAATAAATACTATAATGAAAAACAAACCAGATGATTTAGAAATAGAGATGTTTATTCATGGAGCAATATGCTACAGCTATTCTGGAAGGTGTCATTTAAGTGACTTTCTAGCATCAAGATGTGCAAATTTAGGAGATTGTGCTCAAAGTTGTAGATGGGCATATAATCTATATATAGAAGAAAAAAATAATCCAGGAAACTTAATGCCTGTAGAACAAGATGTAAATGGAACATATATTCTTTCTTCAAAAGATTTATGTTTAATAAAAGAGCTTCCGGAAATAATAAAAATGGGAATAGACAGCCTAAAAATTGAAGGAAGATTAAAAACGGAATATTATTTAGCAACAGTAATAAATGTATATAGAAGTGCAATAGATGATTATATTGAAAATCCGCAAGAATATGACTATAATAAATATTTAAAGGAATTAGAGAAAACTAAAACAAGAGGATTAACCACTTTTTATTTCAACGATAAAAACAATAAAGATTTCCAAGAATATGAAGGAAAACAGTATAATCCTAATTATGAGTTTGCTGGTAAAATATTAGAAACAGAAAAAGATGGCAAAGCAGTTATAGAAATAAGAAATAGATTGCAATTAAAAGATATTATAGAAATAATAATACCAAACAAATTAGATTCTATTAGTTTTACAATTGAGGAAATGTGGGATATAGAAACTAAAGAAGCAATAAATCATATTAATCCGGGAAGAGAAGGACAAAAGGTAATATTAAAACTGCCAATAAAAGCAGAAAAAGGTTGGATATTAAGAAGAAAAAAGGAGCTTTAATGAAAAGAACAAAATTAAAAGATAGGGTGTTACCTAACTATACAAAGGGTGAAGAAATTTTTAATATGACATCTCATATTGTAGGTGCTTCTTTAGGTGTAATTGCTACTGTGCTTTGCATTGTAATTTCAGCAATACACAAAAATGCTTATGGAATAGTTAGTAGTATAGTTTATGGAATAAGTTTAATAGTATTATATACAATGTCTAGTATATATCATGGATTATCTCCTAGAGTTATAGGAAAAAAGGTAATGCAAATATTAGACCATTGTACTATATTTATATTAATAGCGGGATCATATACCCCATTTGCACTTTGTATGTTTAGAGAATATAATCCTATAATTGGTTGGACAATATTTGCATTAATATGGAGTATTGCAATACTTGGAGTAGTACTAAATGCAATTGACCTAAAAAAATATCGTATATTTTCTATGATCTGTTATTTATTCATGGGTTGGATAATAATATTTAAAATAGACTTATTACTAAAGTTATTAGATATAAATGGAGTAATGCTATTAGTTGCAGGAGGAATAGCTTATACAATAGGAGCAATACTTTATGGTGTGGGTGTAAAACATAAATATATGCATTCTATATTTCATTTATTTATATTATTAGGGAGTTTTTTACAGTTTTTTTGTATATTGTTTTATGTATTATAGGAAAAGTAAAAAAATAGCTTTGACTTTAAATTTATGTCAAAGCTATTTTTAATAAAGTTAAGAAGGAATTAACACAGTATTTAAAATATTAATATATAAAATAGTTATAGCTTTTTTATGTAAGATATGGTAAAATATGAAAGTAAAATAGAAAACAAAAAGGAAGAGAACAATGGAAAAAAAAAGAGTACTAATAGGTATGAGTGGAGGTGTTGATAGCAGTGTTGCAGCTCTACTTTTAAAAGAACAAGGATATGAAGTAATAGGAGCAACATTAGAACTATTTGCAGGAAGTTCATGTTGTAATACAAATACATATTTAGATGCAAAAAATGTATGCAATTCAATTGAAGTTCCACACTTTATATATAACTACAAAGAAGAGTTTAAAAAGCATGTTATTGATGATTTTATAAATTGTTATACTAATTGTAAAACTCCAAATCCATGCATAGAATGTAATAAATATATGAAATTCGGATATATGTATGAAAAAGCAAAAGAATTGGGATGCAACTACATAGCAACAGGGCATTATGCGAAAACAGAGTATAGCAAAGAATATGGAAGATGGGTACTTAAAAAATCAAATGCTGGCATAAAAGATCAAAGTTATGTTTTATGGAATATTCCAAAAGATTTAATACAATATGTTTTATTTCCACTTGCAAAATTTGAAAACAAAGAACAAATAAGAGACATTGCAAGAAAGAATAATTTGAAAGTAGCAAATAAACCTGACAGTGAAGATATTTGTTTTATTCCCAATGGAAACTATAAAAGGTTTTTAGAGATTAATTCAAGTTTAAAACCTAAAAAAGGAAATATTATAAATAAAAAAGGAGAAATAATAGGTAAACATACAGGATTATACAACTATACAATAGGACAAAGAAAAGGTCTAGGAATATCATATTCTGTTCCATTATTTGTTTTAGGTTTTAATAAAGAAAAAAATGAAGTAATAGTTGGAGAAGAAAAAGAATTATATAAAAAAGAATTTATAGTAGAAGATGTAAATTTAATACTATTTGATGAGATAACTAAACCTATAAAGGTTAATACAAAAACAAGATATTCTACAAAAGAATATGCAAGTACAATTTATCCTATGGAAAATAATAAAATAAAAGTTGTTTTTGATGAACCACAAAGGGCAATAACTCCAGGACAGTCTGCAGTTTTTTATATAGATAATATTGTTGTTCGGAGGAGGAAAAATAGCTTGAATAAAATACCAGAGTTCCTATACAATATGCTTTCAAATGAATATGAAGAAAAAGATATAAAAAGAATATTAGATGGACTTTGCAAAATTAGACCTACTACTTTTAGAGTTAATACATCTAAAACAAATATAAATTTTGTAAAGGATGTATTAGATAGTTTAAATATAAAATATAAGCAAGTTGAATGGAATAAACAGGCACTAATAATAGAAAATATAACAGAGAAAGAAATTAAAGCATTAGACATGTATAAAAATGGTGAAATATATCTTCAAAGTCTATCTTCTATGATACCACCGATAATATTAGATCCAAAAGAAGGAGAAAATATACTGGATATGGCAGCAGCTCCTGGTGGAAAAACAACTCAAATAGCAAATCTATCTAATAATAAAGCAATGATAACAGCATGTGAAAAAAATAAAATAAGAGCAGATAGATTAAAATATAATTTAGAAAAGCAAGGCACATCACGTGTTACAGTTATGCTCAAAGATGCAAGAAAGTTAGACAACTTTTTTTCCTTTGATAAAATATTGCTAGATGCACCTTGCTCGCGGAAGCGGAACTTTAAATTTGAATAGTGATATAGACAAGATATTTACAGAAGAATTATTGCAAAGGTCAGTAAAGACTCAAAAAGAATTAATAAAAAAGGCAGTTAAAATACTAAAAGTAAATGGAGAGCTTATTTATTCGACCTGTTCTATTTTGAAGGAAGAAAATGAAAGAATAATAGAAGAGATATTAAAATTACCAAATATAGAAATTATGCCAATAAATGAGCAAATATTTAAAGAAGTACCACTTCTTCCTGTAAATATTAAAGGTACAATATGTATTTGCCCAAGTGATTTATATGAAGGATTTTTTGTTTCAAGATTAATAAAAAATAATTAGATTGTTGAAAAAAATCGATTTATATATTATAATATCACTATCTTAAAATAAGATTAAAGGAAAGAAAAATGATTAATTTACTTTTATGTGGAAATGAAAAAGTTTTTGATGGTGCACTTACAGAATTAATTTCTATTACAAATAAAACAAGAGAAACTATAACTTGTTATATTTTTACAATGGATGTATCAAGAATAAAAGAGGACTATAAACCTATTACAGATGAACAAGTAAAATTTTTAAATGAAGTTGTAAAATCTAAAAAGCAAGATAATAGAGTAATAAAAGTTGATGTTACTGAATTATATGAAAGAGAGTTTGGAAATTGTAAAAATGAAACAGCATATTGTACACCATATACATTATTAAGATTGCTTGCAGATTTAATACCAGAAATACCTAATAAGCTTTTGTATCTTGATATAGATATGATGGCAGCCGATGATATATCTAAATTGTATAATATAGATATATCAGAATATGAGTATGCTGCTGTAAAAGAAAAATATGGTTCTTGGTTTATAAAACCGGATTATATTAATGCAGGAATGTTGTTATTAAATATAAAGAAAATAAAAGAAACTAAACTTTTGGAAAAGGCAAGAAACTTAATAAAAACTACAAAAATGTTATTTGCAGACCAAGATGCTATATATAGGTCAACCACTAAGAAATTATTACTTCCAAGAATATATAACGAGCAAGCTAGATTTAATAAAAAAGATACTGTAATATGCCATTTTGCTAAAAGATTACTAATTCTACCATATCCACGTATAGAAAATTATAAGCAATGGAATGTAGAAGAGGTACATAAAGTGTTAAAATGTCATGCTTTTGATTCAGATTTAGAAGAATATGTTAAATTAAAAAATCAATTCGAAACACAAGAAGAAAGGAAAAATTTATATGAAGAAACAGTTTAATAAAATACCAATATTTTTTGCAGTAGATAATGGATATGTCCCTTTTTTGGGCGTAGCACTTAAATCTTTAATAGAAAAATCATCTAAGGATAATTATTATTTAATAAAGATATTGTTTACAAATATTACTGATGAAAATCAAGAAAAAATCAAAAAATTTGAATGTGAAAATGTGAACATAGAATTGGTAGATTTAGATTATTACATTCAAAAAGTAAAAGATAAATTATACACACGCGATTACTATACGAAATCAACATATTTTAGATTATTTATACCAGATTTATATCCACAATATAATAAAGCTTTGTATTTAGATAGTGATATTGTAATATTATCGGATATAGCAGATTTATATAATATAGATTTAGGTAATAATTTAGTTGCCGGCATTCCAGATGGAGCAGTACAAACAGTACCAGTATTTCAAGAATATGTAGAAAAAGTAGTTGGTGTAGCAGATTATAATAACTATTTTAATGCTGGTGTTGTAGTAATGAATTTAGATGAACTTCGTAAATTTGATTTTCAAAAAAAATTCTTATATTTATTAGAAACAGTAAAATTTTCTGTAGCACAAGACCAAGATTATCTAAACAGATTGTGTAAGGGTAGAGCAAAAATATTAGATGGCACTTGGAATACAATGCCAATACCAGAATTAAATAAAAAAGAACAAGATATAAAATTAATACATTATAATTTAAACAATAAACCATGGCATTTTGATAATGTGCTTTATGAAAAATATTTTTGGGATAGTGCAAAAAAAACTGAATTTTATGATGAGATACAAAAAATAAAAAAGAATTATACAGAAGATGAAAGATTTAGAGATATGGAAACAGGAAAGAACCTAATAAACTTAGCTCAAAAAGAATGTGATTGTGTTGGCGATGATAGAAGATTTAGAAGATTTCATAATCATGAATTTGGAAAATCAAAAGATAGATTAGAAATACTTGAAAGAATAAAAACACTTGAAAAAGAGGGAAGATTTGATATTGATGCAGAAGATGATCCACCAACAATAGAATTAACACCAGAAAATGTAGATTATTTAAAGCAAAAAAGAAGTAGCAGAATAAAAAATAAAGTTGCAAATAAAATGGGCGAAAAATTTTTAAATGAAATACTAAAAGAAAATAAATTAATTATAAAAGAAATAAAAGGAATAGAAAACATGCAAAGTGTAGATACAGGTGCAATAATTACATGTAATCACTTTAACCCATTTGATTGCTTTTCAATAGAAGAAGTATTTAGAACTTCTGGTCAATCAAAAACGAAAAAATTATATAAAGTAATAAGAGAAGGAAATTATACTAATTTTCCAGGACTATATGGTTTCTTCTTTAGAAATTGTGATACACTTCCTCTTAGTTCAAACAAAAGAACAATGATTGAATTTATGAAAGCAGTAGATATAATTTTAAATAGAGGAGACTTTATATTAATCTATCCAGAGCAAA
The DNA here is from genome assembly GCA_947629355.1 of uncultured Clostridia bacterium. Taxonomy (GTDB): domain Bacteria; phylum Bacillota; class Clostridia; order TANB77; family CAG-508; genus CAG-452. The sequence continues at coordinate 19,630 of CANRDJ010000003.1, read as the reverse complement.
GCCTATGGTGGAATTATAAAAAACCAAAGCCATTAAAAAATGGAGCATTTAAGTTTGCTACAAGAAATGATGTACCAGTTATACCAATATTTATAACCATGGAAGATAGTGATATAATTGGAGAAGATGGTTTTCCTGTGCAAGAATACATAATAAATATAGATAAGCCAATTTATCCAGATGAAAATTTATCAGAAAGAGAAAATGTAGAAATGATGAAAGAAAAAAATTATCAAGTTTGGAAATCAATTTATGAGGACTTTTATAAAATTCCACTTGAATATACATGTGATAAAGAAGTCATAAAAAATATTTCTTAGAATTTTTCATATAAATGAGGTTTTTATGGATACAAAAAAAATTATTTATTATAAAGATGAACTAGAAGATGAATTTTCTGAAGTAAAAATAAAGCCAAGAGTAATTGATGAAAATTATAATTATAGCAAAAATCCATTATGGGATTTTTGCTCTCTAATTTTTCAAAATATTATAAGTATGCCAATTAAAATATTATATGCTAAAATAAAGTTTAGGCTCAAATATATTGGAAAAGAAAAGCTGAAAAAATGTAAAGATACAGGATATTTTATATATGGAAATCATACTCAAGCCTTTGCTGACACCTTTATTCCAAGTCTTGCAAACTATCCAAAAAGGAATTTTTTAATTGTAAATCCCGAAAACATTTCGATGAAAGGATTAAAAACAATTGTAGAAATGCTGGGTGCAATACCTATTCCAGGTAATAAGGTAGCAATGAAAAAATTTTTAGATGAAATAGAAAAGAAAATAAATAAAAAGCATTCTATTACTATATATCCAGAGGCACATATTTGGCCATATTACACAAAAATAAGACCATTTAAAGCAGTATCCTTTAAATATCCTGTAAAATTAAACAAACCAACATTTTGCATAACTAATACGTATCAAAGTTATGGTAAAAATAATGACAAAATTAAAATTGTATCATACATAGATGGACCATTTTTTTATAATAAAAAACTGACACCAAAAGAAGCACAGCAAAACTTAAGAGATATAATATATAATTGTATGGTAGAAAGAAGTAAAAATAGTAATATGGAATATATAAAATATAAAAGAATATCAAAAGAAAAAACTAGTGATGAAATTAAAATATAATTTCATCACTAGTTTTTTTTTATAATTTACATTGTTATATATAATTTTTTAAAAGTTTTAAGTAATAAATTTTTTTTGTTACAAATTTTTCCTAAAGTTAAAAAAATTACTAAACTAAAAACAAGAAAAATTGCCATAATATTTACTATAAAATAAAAAAAGGAGGGAAAATTTTTATGAAAAAAACAGTAAGTATTATTACAATTTTTGTTTTGCTATTCTTGATAACATTTTCAGTTAATGTATATGCCGATACATTAGATAATGTAACTACTGATGTAGATAAACAAACTATTCATCCAGGCGAAACAGTAAAAGTAAGTGTGGATTTTGGAACAGATTTGGGAGCATATACAACAAATATAAACTATGATTCAAAAGTATTAGACTATGTTTCAGCAGAAGGTGGAGAAGCAAATGACAATAAAAAAAGAGTAAAAGTAGTGTTTTATGATTCAACAGGTGGATCAAATCCAAGAAGAAATGTGTCTGTTACATTTAAAGCAAAAGAAGATATTATAACATCAAATCCTACAGATTTTAAAATAACAGCAACTGGTTTAGCAGGGCCAAGTGCTTCACCAAGTTACGATGATATTAGTTCACCATATACAAAAACAGTTATGGTTGAACCTTCATATGAAGACTATGATATTGCATTAAAATACGTTGGAGATATTATAAAAAATAAAGAAAAAGACATGAAAATAGTTGTTTCATCGACTATGGGAAGAAGCTATGAACACACAAGAATTCTTGCAGAAGCTACAACTCCAAAAGGTGAAACTGTAAAAATTACTGGTATAGATTCTAACCAGGTTGAACATGATATTATTCAAAGTGGTTGGGGAGATGCTTCAGGAGATTCAATAGGTGGAAAAAATGTTATAAAGGAATTAAATGTTAAAGGATTATTTAGTGGTACAGGTGATTATTCTATAACACTAAAATTGGTTAACAGAGATAAATCTGATGAAACTATTGCAAGCAAGAATTTTAAAATTACAGTAAAAGATGAAAATACACAAACTTTAACAGGTACTACTACACAAAATAATAATCAAGTAGTACAAAACAAACAAAAACCAAGTTCATTGCCTAAAACAGGTAGTACAATATATTTCATTGTTTTACCGCTTATATTAGTAATTATTGTAGCATCATATTTCTATTTAAATAAAAAGGATTAATTAAAAGTATATGATTTCTTTTAGAGATATTTCTAAAAGAAATCTTTATTACATAATAATAAAAATTATATATGGGAGATAAAGATGTGAAACGTAAAAGAGGAGTAAAAAATAAAATTAAGAGTTTTATAAAATATATTATTATATTAATAATTTTTTTTATAATTATTTATGTATTAATAGGTGTTTACAAAGAAAATAAAATTAGATTAAAAGAAAGAGAAAAAAACAAAATACAAATTGAAAGAACAGCAAGTAAATCAGAAACGAATTCAGTAGAAAAAGTAAGTATTGCTGAAAGCTATTTAGGTTTTAAAGTTGCTGCAAAACTTATAATATCAAAAATAAATTTAGAAACTTATGTACTTAAAGAATATAGTAAACAAGCCATGGATTTATCTCCTACAAAATTTTGGGGTCCTGATGCTAATGAAATTGGAAATTTTTGCATTACGGGTCATAACTATAAAAAAGAAAATATGTTTTATAATTTAATAAATTTAAATCTAGGAGATGAATTATATTTATTAGATAATAAAAATGGAAAATACACTTATACTATATATGACATATATAAAGTAAAACCTGATAATATATCTTCATTAGAACAGAATACAAATGGAAAAAGAATAGTTACTTTAATTACTTGTGTTAATTACTCAGATACTAGACTTATTATTAAAGCAATTGAGAAAGGAAATACTTAAAATATGAGGTATTTAAAAATAATTTTTAGCATTATATGTTTTTTTATACTAATATTATTTAAAAATAATATTAGCTATTCTGTTGAAAAAAGAGAAGGAATTGAAAATTTTCCAAATACTTATAAACCATATTTAATAGAACTGCAAAAAAAACATCCTAATTGGAAATTTACTGCATTATATACAAATTTAGATTGGAAATATGTAATTGATAATGAAAATCAATTTGGAAAAAATTTAGTCCCTAAATCATATTCTGATAGATGGAAAAATACAGCATCAGGCAAATACAATGTAGAAGTAGATATTGGATGGGTAGATTCATCAAGAATGGCAGTCGAATACTCAATGGATCCTAGGAACTTTTTAAATGAAGTTAGGATATTTCAATTTGAAGGATTATCATATGATGAAAAAACAAATAATATACAAGGAATAGAAAAGATATTATATGGAACAGAATTTTATAACAGAATTGTTGATTATTTAGATAGCAATGGAAATAAAATTATAATGACAAAAAAATATTCGGATCTTATTTTATCAGCAGGAAAATCATCTAAAGTAAGTAGCTATCATTTAGCATCTAGAATAAAACAAGAAGTAGGTCCATTTATATCACATAGTTCTATTAGCGGTACTGTTGAAGGATATAAAGGTTTGTATAATTTTTACAATATAGGAGCTACTAGCTCAGCAGAACCCATGGGAGCAATAAAAAATGGACTTCAATATGCGAAGGATGGCAAAGGTGCAAATCAAGCAACAAAAGATAAATATTTAATTCCATGGAATACAAAAGAAAGGTCAATAACTGGTGGGGGAATTTTTATTGGATCTAGTTACATTCATTTAGGACAAGATAGTATCTATTTGCAAAAATTTCATGTAACGAATAGTGGTAATGGTCTATTTTGGCATCAATATATGACTAATGTACTTGCCCCATATAGTGAATCTAAATTAATTTATAATGGCTATGTAAAAACAGGAATGTTAAATGATGAGGTATCTTTCATAATTCCCGTATATAACAATATGCCAGATAATTTTGTAGAAAATCCTAATATACTAGAAACTGATTTTATTTCAGATAATTCAAGAGTATATGCAGATGTAAGTACTAAATTAAACATAAGAACAGGTCCATCTACATCTTATGAAACTTTAACATCTGTTGATAGGTCTGAGATAATGACAAGGATTGCAAAAGGAAAACAATCTGGTGATTTGTGGGATAAAGTAAAACTATCTAATGGAATGATTGGGTATGTTTTTCACGAATATTTAGTACAACTTCCAAATATAAAAATACAACAGATTAAACTTTCAATGGATAATACTGTAATAAATAAAGGTGAAAGCAAAAAAATAAATGTAGAAATTTTACCAGAACAAGCAAAAGATAATCCAATAGAATTTATTTCTAGTGATACTAATATAGCAACTGTTGATAGTGCAGGAAACATACTAGGAATAAAATCAGGTGAAGCAAGAATTAGAGTAAAAGCAAAAGAAAATAATGTTTTTTCTGAAATAAAAATACAGGTTTATACACCTACATCAGATGTAGTAATTAATAAAGAAAAATTAGTCTTACAAAAAGGCGATAAATTTGAGATAAAAGCAATAGTACTTCCAGATGATGCAAGTAATAAGAATCTAATATTCAAATCGGATGATGAAAATATTGCAAAAGTTAATAATATTGGTGTGATAACTGCGATAAATGAAGGAACTACTAAAATAACAGTACAACCTGAAAATACAAATGTTATAAAACAAATAGACCTTACTGTTGTTGTTAGACTTGAGGAAGATGAGATTATATTTGATAAAAGCTTAAATCTGCAACAAAATGAAATAACGGGATGGAACATTGAAAATATTAGTGTAGGTAGAATAAAAGAAATGATTAATACAAAATATAAAATTGAAATATATAATAATAAAGGTGAATTATTATCAGATGACAAATTTGCAGGAACAGGATCAAAAATTAGAATTATTGATGAAAATGGAATAATAAAAATGGAGTATGAAATAATTATATATGGTGATATAAATGGAGATGGGAAAATTAATAGTATAGACCTATTAGTTTTGCAAAGACATATATTAGAAATAGAAAATTTAAATGGCACAGCTTTAAAGGCAGGAAATATTAATAGAAATGGAAAAAATCCATCTTCTTTAGATTTATTAATAATTCAAAGACATATATTAGATATACAATTAATAAAGCAATAAGAATATATAGGAGTATTATATTATGAAAAAAATAGGAATATGTTCAATATTAATGGCTTTAATATTAATAATTTTCAATATAAGTTTTGCTAAAGGAGAAATGCAAATAATATGTGATAAATCAATAATTGAACAAAATGAAGAAGTGAATGTAAGTATAAATATAAAAAATATTAAAGTAGCAGCCCTTACTGTAGAACTTTATTGGGATAATTCCAAGTTGGAATATTTAAGTGGTCCAGAAAACTCAAATAAATTAAATAACAGAATTTTATACACATGGGTTAGTCAAAATGCTGAAAATATTGATGAACTAAATATAGAAACCTTTAAATTTAAAGCATTAGAAAAAGGTATAACTAGTATTGCTATTACGGGAGAATTATATAACTCAGCTGGAGATAAAATAGAAATAGATACTGATAATTTAGAAATAAAAGTAGGGAAGAAAACTGATGAAAAAGAAGTAGAAAATAAACAAAATGAAAATGTTTCTTCAGACAATACCGATTTGGGCATATTGAGATTAAATCATGAAGGAATTACTCCAGAATTTAATAAAGATACAAAAGAATATTATTTTATAACAAAAAATAATATTAAAAATTTAGAAATTACAGCAATTCCAGAAAACTCAAGATCAAATTTAACAATTACAGGAAACGATAATTTAAAGATGGGAGAAAATACTATTGAAATAAAAATAGAATCTGAAGATAAAACTAGAACTTCTACTTATAAAATATATGTAACAAAAACAACAAATTTAGAAACAGCAAATACTAATTTAGAAACATTGGCAGTAAGACAGGCAACATTAAATCCACAATTTGATAGCAACATTACGCAATATAAAGTAGAAATTTCAAATGATATAAATAAAATTGATATTTTAGCTATTCCACAAAGAGAAAATGCAAAAGTTAATATAGTAGGAAATGAAGAAATGCAGGTTGGAAATAATAAAATTGAGATTAATGTTTTAGCTGAAAATGGTACAACACATAAAAAATATGAAATAATAGTTCATAGAAGAGATAAAGAAGAAGAAATATCAAATCAAGAAGAAAGAGAAATTCAAGCTATGAAATTATCTGCTATTTTAAAGGAAAATCAAAATAAAGATGAGAATACTATAAAAGAAAAAAATAATGGGAAAAGTGCTATTATAATAAGTTTTGTTGGATTATGTGTTATTGCAATTGTTATAATTATATATAAGCACAAAATTAAATAGGTAATATTTTAATATATACTATTTAGCAAATTTATAAATTATGTAAATTGCTATGTAATATTATATAATCTTCATTAATAGGATTAAGGAGACAATAAAATTAACCAATTCCACCTATTTATAATCTCGATGACTGTAAATACAATGGTAAATGGTCAGAGAAAAAGACTGTTGGGAAAACGGAATTGAATGACTTGATCCTAAATAGATAAGTAAAATCAAAAGTAGAGTGAATTTTGAACTGAACCCAAAAAGTTAGACACTTTTTGGGTTCAGTTCAAATTTTTACTCTACTATTTTTGTTCTTTTTTTCTGTTAAATGAATACACATTATGTATAAATGTTTCGGAGGTATGTAATGAACAGAAGATACATAAAAGAAAGAAAAAAATCTAGATTTAAGGAAATTATATTTACGCATATAGAAAATAATATAAAAGAGTATTTAATAGTTAGCATTATATTTTTTATTGGTATTATTATTGGAGTTATATTTATAAATAATGCTTCAGAAAATCAAGCGTCAGAAATTAGTAACTATATAACTTCTTTTACAGAAGAGCTTAAAGATAATAAAGATATAAATACTTTTCTTTTATTAAAAGAATCAATTAAAAAAAATGTTGTATTAGCTATATTTTTATGGTTTATGGGATCCACTTTTATAGGTATATCTATTGTTTATTTAACAATTTGCTTAAGAGGATTCTGCTTAGGCTATACAATTTCTTCAATAATATTAAGTCTTGGGATACGGAAAAGGAATACTATTCCTATTATCTACACTTTTGTTACAAAATATTTTATTTATACCATGTATATTAGTTCTTAGTGTTAGTGGAATGAAACTTCACAATTCAATAATGAAAGATAAAAGAAGAGAAAATATAAAATTGGAAATATTAAGACACACACTGCTTTCATTATTTATGACATTTCTATTAATAATATCATCATTAATAGAAGTATATGTATCTAAAAATATTATATTGTCATTAATAAAATATATATAAGATCAAAGATATAAAAAAATATAATTTATTAAAAAAATCTATTTACATTTTTGATTTAATCTGATATAAATATATACATAATAAATATTCATAAAATAAAAAAATTATGGATATAATTTACAGAAAAGGAGCTAAGCCATGGAAAAACAAATAACAAATTTTTTAGAATTTATTAAAAATGATAAGAAATTATCAGATAATACTTTACAATCTTATAGAAGAGATATTATTCAATATAAAAAGTATATTGAAGCAAACAAAATAAATTATACTAAAGTAAAAACAAATGATATAAATGCATATTTGCAATATTTACATGATATGAATAAAAAATCTTCTACTATATCAAGAAATTTAGCTTCTATTAGACTATTTTATCAATTTTTATTAAAAAATAACAATGTGAAATCTGATCCTACAGATGGAATACATTCACCAAAAGTAGAAAAAAGAATACCTAATATATTAACATCTCAAGAAGTATCATTGTTATTGGAACAACCCAAAAATATAGATTTAAAAGGTATACGAGATAAGGCTATGCTTGAATTTGCATATGCAACAGGAATGAGAGTAACTGAAATAATATCTTTAAATTTAGAAGACATTAATTTGGAAGAAGGATTTGCTACATGCAAAAATGGTAATAAACAAAGGAATATACCATTAGGTAAATTATCTTTAAAAGCATTAAAAGAATACATAGAAAACTCAAGACCAATATTAATTAAATCAGAAAATGAAAAGGCATTATTTGTAAATATAAATGGCAGAAGACTAACAAGGCAAGGATTTTGGAAAATAGTAAAATATTATAAAGAACAGGCCCATATTACAAAAGAAATTACGCCACATGTTTTAAGACATTCTTTTGCAACACATTTGTTGCAGAATGGTGCAGAATTAAAAGCTATTCAAACAATGCTTGGACATTCAGATATATCATCAACACAAGTGTATATGCAATTCCAAGATGAAAGTTTAAAAAATGTATATAGAAAAGCTCATCCAAGAGCTTAAAAAATGAGATATTATTAAATTAAAAAAGTATTAAGATTTCTTAATACTTTTTTTAATAATGCCATAAATTGACAAGATAAGTAGTATTTGCTATAATTATATATGTAGACATAATATATGTTTGCTTTTATTTCTTTATTTATGCGAATTGTGAGTAAGGGTTCGCCTATGTATTAAAGAAAACCTAATTATATTTAAGGAGGATAATCATATGTTTGATGTTCAAGGATCAATTCTATGTCGGTATCAAGGAGAAGAATCAAAATTAGTAATTCCAGAAGGTATAACGGAAATATGTAATTTGACATTTGGTAGCTGTAAAAGTTTAATAAGTGTTATTTTCCCCAAAAGTTTAAAAAAAATAGGCGAAATGGCATTTGCAAACTGTGCAAGTTTAAAAAGTATTATCTTTTCAGAAGGTTTAGATGAAGTTGAGATAGGTGAACATGCATTTTGCGGCTGTAGAAATTTAACAAGTGTTGCTTTTCCTAAAAGTTTAACTAAAATTAAAATAGATAAACTTTCATTTGCAAACTGTGCAAGTCTAGAATGTATTACTTTTTCAGAAGGTTTAGATGAAGTTAAGATAGGTGAATCTGCATTTCTCGACTGTGAAGATTTAAAAACTATTGTTTTTTCAGAGGGTTTATCTAAAATTGAAATAGGTGAATTGGCATTTTTTGGCTGTTGTAATCTGAAAAATATTGCTTTTTCAGAAGGTTTAACTGAATTTGAGATAGCTCAAAAGGCATTTGATGCATGTAAAAATTTAACAAGCATTACTTTCCCAAAAAGTTTAACTAAAATTAAAATGCCTAGATTTTCACTTGAAAGTATAACAATGTTTCTTTCTTAGTGTGCAAAAAATATCTAATTAGAATTAATTCAAACATACTTACTCAAACTCAAACAAAAACAGGAAAATAAATTTTCCTGTTTTTGATATAAAAAATATATTTTTCTTGTTTTTAATCAATATTTGTTATATAATATATAGAAATTTAAGAGTTAAAGTACAAAATTCACTCTGTGAATTTTAAAGGAGGAAACGAAAATGTCAAAAATACTACCAGATATATCAAGAACATTTAATGAATTTTTATTATTACCAAATTTAACTACAGAAAAATGTATACCTGCAAATGTATCCCTTAGAACACCACTTGTTAAATTTAAAAAGGGAGAAGAAGCAAAATATTATGCAAATGTACCAATGGTATCTGCAATAATGCAGTCAGTTTCAGGTGAAAAGATGGGAATTGCATTAGCTAGAGAGGGTGGACTTGCTTTTATCTATGGTTCACAATCCATAGAATCTCAAGCAGAGATGGTTTATCACGTAAAAAAACATAAAGCAGGTTTTGTAATTAGTGATTCAAATGTTAAATCAGGAACACCTTTAAAAGATGTATTAGCTTTAGTAAAGCAAACAGGACATTCTACTGTTATTATTACAGATGATGGAACTGCAAATGGAAAATTCTTAGGAATTGTAACAAATAAAGATTATAGATTATCAAGAGATAACCAAAATGATCCAATCGATAATTTTATGACTAAAAAAGAAGATGTAATTTGGGCTAAAAAAGGAATTAGTTTGTCAGAAGCAAATGATATAATTTGGGATAAAAAAATAAATTGTTTACCTATACTTACAGAAGAAGGAAATTTAAAATATTTAGTATTTAGAAAAGATTATGAGGACAGAAAAAATAATCCGAATTCTTTATTAGATGAAAATAAAAGATATATAGTGGGTGCAGGAATAAATACAAGAGATTATGAAGAAAGAATACCAGCTTTAGTAGAAGCAGGTGTTGATATATTATGTATGGATTCATCTGATGGATATTCTGTATGGCAAAAAAATACAATAGATTATGTAAGAAAAAAATATGGTGAAGATGTTAAAATTGGTGCTGGAAATGTAGTAGACAGGGAAGGATTTAGATATTTAGCCGATAGTGGAGCTGATTTTATAAAAGTTGGAGTAGGAGGAGGCTCTATTTGTATAACCCGTGAAACAAAAGGTATTGGTAGAGGACAAGCTTCTGCTTTAATGGAGGTAGTAGATGAAAGAAATAAATATTTTGAAGAAACAGGTATATACATACCAGTTTGCTCAGATGGTGGGATAGTATATGATCATCATATAACACTTGCACTTGCAATGGGAGCTGACTATGTAATGATGGGAAGATATTTTGCAAGATTTGACGAAAGCCCAACAAGAGTTGTAAAAGTAGGAAACAATTATGTAAAAGAATATTGGGGTGAAGGTTCAAACAGAGCAAGAAATTGGCAAAGATATGATTTAGGCGGAGAAGCAAAAGATAAACTTGCTTTTGAAGAAGGAGTAGATTCATATATTCCTTATGCAGGTTCTTTAAAAGAAAACTTAGATATAACAGTTGCAAAAATAAAATCTACAATGTGCAACTGTGGTGCAACAACAATTCCAGAACTACATAAAGTTGCAAGATTAACAATGGTTTCAGACGTAAGTATTTCAGAAGGTGGAGCACATGATGTAATGCTTAAAGAGATTGACAATTCATATAAATCATAGTTATTACATAAATAAAAGCAGAGATAAATGGGCATAGTCCACATATCCCTGCTTTTATTAATTTGAAAAATTTATGTAAGTATGTTATAATATATTTAGCAACTTTTTTTATTAGCAATGATTACTGAAAGGAGATTTACAAAATGAAAAAAATTGCTAAGGGAGTAACTTTACTCCTCATCACACTTTTCTTGTTAATGACAACATCTACAATTTGCACTGCAGCAGATATGGAAAGCAAAATATCGCAAGACAATTTTACCATTGAAAATTCTTTAGGTCGGGATTATCTCAAGTGTTATGTAGAAGATAATGTTTTCTACATTGAAAACCAATCATCTAAAGAACTGGATGAGCTTGTGATTACCGTTACAATTAATGACGATGTAAATAGTGTAACAACTGATAAAATTTCAGGATTTAGCACATATTCACTTAATTTAACAGATTGCTTTTCAGAAGATTATATCAATGAAAACAATGTTAATATTGTAGTGAATTACTATAATATGGCGACGGCAGTGTCGGCAACGATGTTTTGGTTAGCATGTTATGCTGTAGCTATAGTTATTATTATTACTCTTACTTTATTAATTTATTTAACAAGAAACAAACGATGCCGTTAAAAAACGGCATCGTTTGTATTTATTCCCATTCAATAGTTGCAGGTGGTTTTGAAGTTATATCATATACAACTCTATTTATATGTTTTACTTCATTTACAATTCTAGAAGATACTTTTTCTAATATGTCGTAAGGTATTCTGCTCCAAGTTGCTGTCATAAAATCTGTTGTACAAACACTTCTTAAAGCAAGTGTGTAGTCATATGTTCTATAATCTCCCATAACACCAACTGATTTTAAGTTTGTTAAAACTGCAAAATATTGATTTAAATCTTTATCTAATCCAGCATTTGCAATTTCTTCTCTAAAAATATAATCTGCATCTTTTAATATTTCTAATTTTTCTTTTGTTATATCTCCAATAATTCTAATTGCAAGTCCAGGGCCAGGGAATGGTTGTCTAAATACTAACATTTCTGGTATACCTAATTCCAACCCAGTTTTTCTAACCTCGTCTTTGAATAAATCTCTTAAAGGTTCTATAATTTCTTTAAAATCTACATAGTCTGGTAGACCACCTACATTATGATGGCTTTTAATGACTGCTGCTTTTCCTTTACCACTTTCTATAACATCAGGGTAGATAGTACCTTGAACTAAAAAGTCTACAGTTCCTATTTTTTTAGCTTCTTCTTCAAATACTCTAATAAATTCTTCACCAATTATTTTTCTTTTCTTTTCTGGTTCAGATACGCCAGAAAGTTTAGATAAAAATCTTTCTTCAGCATTTACTCTAATTAAATTTATATCAAATTGATTCCTAAAAATATTTTCTACTTCGTCACCCTCGTTTTTACGAAGAAGACCATGGTCTACGAATATACAAGTTAATTGTTTTCCAATTGCCTTATGCAAAAGAACTGCTGCAACAGAAGAATCAACACCTCCAGATAAAGCAAGCAATACTTTTTTATTTCCAATTTTTTCTCTTAAATTTTTAATAGATTCTTCTACAAAAGAAGACATTACCCAATCGCCAGAACATTTACAAATGTTATACAAAAAGTTCTTTATAATTTGAACACCGTTTACAGTATTGTTTACTTCTGCATGAAATTGGATACCGTAAAAATTTAATTCTTTGTTTTCAATTGCCGCAACAGGACAATTAGAAGTAGTTGCAATTGTTTTAAATCCATCAGGTAATTCTTTTACTAAATCTGTATGACTCATTAAGCAAATATTTTTATCATTAAATCCTTGAAAAAGCGGGGAAGTGGTATCTAAAGTAACTTCTATTTCCCCATATTCTTTTTTAGTACCTTTTTCTACTTTTCCACCTAAAAAATTAGTCATAAATTGCATACCATAGCAAATGCCAAGAATTGGAATACCTAAATTAAATATTTCTTTATCACATGCAGGGCTATCTTCTTCATATACACTTGCAGGTCCTCCAGTGAAAATTATTCCTTTTGGATTAATTTCTTTAATTCTTTCAATTGAAACATCATAAGGTAATACTTCTGAATATACATTGCATTCTCTAACACGTCTTGCTATTAATTGATTAAACTGACTATAAAAATCTAAAATTACAATAGTTTCTTTGTTTTTCATTATAAATCTCCTTAAAAATATAAATTAATATAAATATTTTACCATACAAATAAATAAAAGTATATATGTAATTTTTATAAATTGTAATTTATAAAATTAAATTTGTTGCAAATGTTGTAGGGGCGGAATCAATTTCCGCCCGAAAACAGATAAATTTCGGGCAGATATGGAATCTGCCCCTACGGATATAAAAATTAATTTAATTCAACAAACAACAATTTTATTAAATAAAAAAATTTTAAAAAAGTATTGACAATAAAACTTATGTTCGCTATAATTAATACATACAAATAAATGTTCGTTAAATTTATGGGGAATGCAGGAAAAAAGGAGGAGAAAAATGAAAATAATAAATACAAAAAAATTTATAAGAAGTATCTTAATTATATTAGGAATGGTTTTTATTATAATGATATTAGTTAGTAAATCAACATTATCTCATAATGAAATTGAATATAAAATAATATATGTATCTGAAGGTGATACATTATGGAATATAGCTAAATCAAACCAAGCAAACAATGATTATTATAAAAATAGAGATATTAGATATATAATAAATGATTTAATAAAAATAAATAATTTAGATAATAGTAATATAAAAGTAAATCAAAAACTAATAATACCAGCTGTTTAATTATATAATATTTTGAGCCAAAATTTTTTTCAGCTGGCATAGTGTGTGCCAGCTGTGTTCTTTAATATATATATTTATTTTAAATTTGCTAAAGGATTATTTTCAACTGCATTTCTTATTTGGCTATTATCAACATGTGTGTATATTTCTGTTGTAGAAATACTTTCATGTCCTAATAATTCTTGGAGTGCACGAATATCAACATTTCCATATTGATACATTAATGTTGCTGCAGTATGTCTTAACTTATGTACAGAATATTTGTTTATATCTAATCCAGCTTTTAGAAGTTCTTTTTTTACTATGAGCTGAACTGTTCTATTACTAATTCTTTCACGTCTCTCACTTAAAAATAATGCATCTTTTGAATCATATTTTATTCCTTCTTTAGGTCTAACTGTTAGATATTTGTTTATAGCAGATACACAAGCATTATTTAGGTAAATAGTACGTTCTTTATTACCTTTACCAATAACATTAAGTTTAGATTCGCTAAATGTTATATCTTTTATATTTATATTAACTAATTCAGATAAACGCATTCCACAATTTAAGAATAAAGTAATTATTGCGTAATCTCTTTCAGAATTTCTATTATCATCACTACCGAGCAACTTCTAATAGTTTTTTGCTTTCATCTAATGATAAATACTTAGGAATCCTTTTTTCAAGTTTAGGTGTTTCTAGATTTTGTGCAGGGTTAACATCTATTAATTTTGATTTATTTGATAGATATTTAAAGAATATTCTAATTGTAGAAACTTTTCTTGCACGAGTTGCAGGTTTACTTCTAAGTTCAGTTGCCATATATGAAATATATTTGTGAATATCTTCTAATGTTATCTTTTTTATAATATCTAAAGTTAAATCACTTATATCAATTTTAGTATAATCTTTTTCATCTGTTAATTTAAATTCTATCTTAATAAATTTTAAAAAGTTAGTTAAGTCATAATTATATTCTTTTATACTATTAGGAGATTTATTAAGTATAGTGATACTATAGTCTAAAAATGAATTTAAAAAATCAGGATTTAAATCTCTATTTATCATAAGTGATCCTCCTTCATAATTTAAGATTAAAAGTTACTATTGCATGACTATCTAAATTATCATGTAGTATTTGTTCGTTTATTTTAAGATTGTATTCTATATTAAAATCATTTTTATTTAATAATATTATAATAACACTATTATCAGGATTTTTAAAGGCTGTAATTTCAATTTTGTCAGAAAATCTGCTAAATCCAATTCTTTTGCTGCCAGGCTGTATAAATTTACTGAAATGTTCAATATAATAAAATGATAAGTTTTTAATATAATTACTTTTATTTTTATTAAGCATAATTGGGCTATTACAAAAATTTTTCTTATGATTTGGTCCGACCTTGGTTATCTAGTACCATATTCCAATCAATAAATGCATTAATTCCAGCATTCAAGTCACCAATAATATCATGTGCATATATTTCAGCATTTACTATCTCATCTTTTTTTCTAAAAGCAGAATAACCGTGTGCATCCTTCAGTATGAATTAATAATTTATTAGGAAATACTTTCTTTACTAAATCAATATTTTCAAAATGATCACCTGTATACCAATGAAAAGCTAAACCAGTAACTTTATCTAGAAATCCTGCATTTTCACTATAATCAAATGCTCTAGTTAACAATTTATCTTTGTTATGATCCCAAACAAGTAGTTTAGTCTTTATATTATTTTTTTTAAATTCAGGATATATATAATTAGTAAGTAAATCTAATTCTTCATTTGGTTCATATAAGCAAGATTCCCATATCTGTTTTGCATTTGGCTCATTTTGAATTGTCATATAATCTATGTTAATATTTTCTTTTTTATACGATTTTATAAATTCTACAAGATAATTAGCATAAATTTTTTTAAATTTAGGAACTAACTTTCCTCCATCTGTTAATTTTTTATTATTTTTCATAAAAGCAGGAGGAGTCCATGGAGATGCCAAGAATTTTAAATTAATATTTCGATTTTGAGCTTTTTTTATGATTGGTATTACATATTTCATATCTTTAGAAATTGAAAAATCTGATAAGTCATCCTTAGTAGAATATGAATAACTATTTATGCTGAAATCTGAACTACCTATGCTTAATCTACAAATATTATAATTCATTTTATCATAAGAAAAATATTCTTCCAAAATTTTATTACAAATATCTTTATTGCAAGTAGATAAGTTATAACACGTAGCTCCGAGTGAGAGCTCCCCCAAATCCTATAAAAGTTTGAAATTGAACACAAG
The DNA here is from genome assembly GCA_947629355.1 of uncultured Clostridia bacterium. Lineage (GTDB taxonomy): Bacteria > Bacillota > Clostridia > TANB77 > CAG-508 > CAG-452. Next base: position 3,391 of record CANRDJ010000003.1, on the reverse strand, counting down.
GATAGATATTTATAACTTGATTTTCTTCATTTTCATTATTTTTGGTAAATTGTATATTTTTAGTTTCCTGAATAAATAATTTTCTTTTCAAATTAGTTTCAAATTTACTTATATTCATTTAATCACCATTATATATTATATTATTTAAAATACTTATTAATAATTATAATATAATAAATGTTTACATTCAAATTAAAATAATTTAACATTTAAATAATATGTTTTTTAAAAAACTACAAAAATAAATATATTTCTGATATAATATATTGTGATAATTAGAAAATTATATAAATTCAATCAGGAGAAAAGATGAAAAAATTAAGCGATAAAGAAATAGAAAGATATTTAGAAAACGTAAGAAAAAATTGGATGAATATTCAAAAAATACCAGAAGAAATATTAATACAATATCCCAGAATATGCATTCAAGCTTTTATAGGAGATATGAGATCAATTAGGTACATTCCAGATGAAGTATTAATTGAACATCCCCACATATGTCTCGAAGCATTGAAATACAATATTGAATATATAGATAGTATTCCGAATGAAGTATTAATGAAATATCCAGACATATGTATTAAAATATTGAAGCAAAATATTGAATGTATAGACTATATTCCAGATGAATTGTTAGCAGAACTAAAAGATCCAGAAATATGTATAAAGGCAGTAAAATTAGATCCATGGCTCGTAGGGCTTTTTTCGAGTGAGATGCTATTAGAATATCCACAAATATGTATTGAGGCAGTAAGGCAAAATGGAAATAGTATTACAGTTTTACCAACACAGATATTAGTAAAATATCCGTCAATATGTATGGAAGCAGTAAAACAAAATGGAAGTAATATAAGATATATACCTGATAAAGTATTAAAAAAACATCCAGAAATATCTGCAGAAGGAATAAAAAATTATGCTGAAGGGATAAAATATATTATTAATAATAATGAAGAAAAAGCATTATTATTAGCTGCAAGGAAAAATAGAGGTATTTTATATTTTGTGGATGAATACAAAAAAAGCTATATATTATCACAATTAAAAGAAGAAAATAAAAATAATAATTGGCAGAGAGATTGTTTAAGTGCTATAAGGAATAAACAAAATGTCATATTATCTTCTCCAACTGGTAGTGGAAAAACAAGAGTCTATCTTGAATGGGCCAAACAAAAAAACAATAAACCAATTTATATAACATCACCAATAAAAGTATTATCCAATCAAAGATATAGAGAATTAATACAAGATGGCTATATAGTTGGGATAGAAACAGGAGATATTAAAAATGTTCCTGATAATTGTGATTTCATTTGCTGTACACAAGAAGTGTATACAAATAAATACTTAGAACAAGAGGATGTGACATTAATTATTGATGAATTTCATCATATTTTTGAAAACAAAGAAAGGGCTAGAAGTTATATTGATGCATTACATAATTCAAGAGCAACAAATATTTTAATATGCTCTGCTACATTAGGAGAGATAGATAAATTAAGAGAATATTTAGAAAAAATTTCAGGGAGAGAATTTTATAGTTATGAAAACAAATCAAGATTAACAGAATTAAATTATAGAGGAGAAATAAAGAGTGAAGATATAAAAAATGCTTTAGTTGTTGCTTTCTCAAAAGAAAATTGCGAATTTATAGCAGATAAAATAGCGGCCAGAAGAAAGAATAATAGAAATAAAGCAAATAAGATAGAAAAATTTGCTAAAAAATATAATGTTTCATATGATTATAACATAAAAAAAGGAATTGCTACTTATTATGGAAGTATGCTTCCAAAAGAAAAATTGTTTATTGAAAAATTATTTGAAAATAAATTAATTGATACAGTAGTGGGAACAGATGCATTAGCGTTAGGAGTCAATTTTCCGGTTGAAAATGTAGTATTTACGCAATTAGCAAAATACAATAAAGGTTCTATCAGCAAAAATTTATTTGAACAACTAGCTGGAAGAGCTGGAAGAAAAGGATTTTATGATAACGGATACATATACTATTGTAAAGAATTTAAAATTGATGCAAAACCCTATAAAGTAGAAGATTTATATGAAAAATTATTAGAAAAAGAAAATGAAGATATTACAATAGAGTTGACACCTAATATCAAGGCAATATTACAGAAAAAAACGACAATAGAAAAAGAAGTAGAATATATTAGTAAATATTCTACCGAATACGTAGATAAAGAGAAACTAAGAAGAGATTTAGAAAAAACAATCCATGATATAGAAAATTATGATTTTATTGACTCAGTAATAAAAGAAGAGTTTTATCAAGACAAAACGAATAATGATGATAACAATGATAATAATGTGATAGACATGGAAGACGTAAAAAAAAGAAAAATGGAACTTATACCAATACAAGGAGAATTTGCTCAAAATATAAGTGAAGTTTACTTCGAAGGCTTTACTGCAAAAGAAAACTGTGAAATATTTAGAAAAATTTTATTAGATAAAACAAATTTAATAGAAAGCTGTGAAGGTTCTTATAAAGAATTATTGCAATTAAGAGAATATGCAAGGCTTCTTCCGAAAAAGTATAGAAAAGCAATTGATATAGTCCAATTAGAAGAACAAATTAATGATATAGATGATACAATTTTAAATGCAGGAAGAAATATGTTAAGTATGGATGAGATTTCAAAAGGTACTAAAGAAGAACAAATAGCTACAGAGAAAATAAATCAAGCATTTAAAATAATGGATAGACAAGTTTCTACAAGAGAGTTAAAATCCAAATAAATAGGAGGAAAAAGTGGAACAAGAGTACGAAGATGCGTATAATGAGGTATTAGAAGTATTAAAATATATTCCAAAAGAAGATTATGAAAAGATACCTAAAAAGATAATAAGCTTATTTGAAAATTACAGAAACGAAAAGAATTCTTTTCAATATAATGCGGGTGTATCCTTTGACAAGCAAGGATTATCTCAAAATGCAAAAATTATTTTATCAATTATATATAGAAGTTGTTGGGCTACTGAAAAAGAAAAAAATGATATTGCTAAAAGAGAAAAGCAGAGATTGAAATATATTGATATAGAAAAAAGAAAAAAATATAACGTTAATGAAATTTTTAACAATAAAAATGAAAAATTTATTAAAGGATTACAAGAAAATAACTATTCTATAGTGAAAGAAAAATGGTATCATAAACTAATAAGAAGAATATTGCATGTAAAGAAGGAATAATTTAATTACAATACTCATAATTATTAAAAATTACATACTTAGATAAAATTGAAGAATATACGATTTTGGCAAAATTTGATACAAATTATAGTTATACTAAGATAGGTTGTAGTGTTACAATTGATGTGAAACAAAATAATAAAAATTGAATAAGTGATTTAAATCATATATAATTGAGTTGCA
>CANRDJ010000002.1 GCA_947629355.1 uncultured Clostridia bacterium | reverse complement strand
TTTACCCTTCCACCTCTAATTAACACAACACTGTGCTCTTGTAAGTTATGACCTATACCTGGAATATATGATGTTACCTCATATCCATTAGAAAGTCTAACTCTGGCAACTTTTCTTAAAGCTGAGTTTGGCTTTTTAGGTGTTACTGTTTTAACTACTGTACATACTCCTCTTTTTTGTGGTGATCTATGATTTGTTTGTCTATTTAATTTTGAGTTAAATCCTTTTAAAAGAGCAGGAGCTTTTGCTTTAGATGTTGTAGTTTTTCTACCTTTTCTTACTAATTGATTAATTGTTGGCACTTATGTTTCACCTCCTAATTTTTATATTCTAAAGTGCTAATTTCTTTTAAACACTAACGCGTTATATTCTATCATTCTATTATATTTTTGTCAATAGTTTTCTAACTGTTTTTTTCTAGGGAAATGAGAGTTATACGATAATTATTCTTCGTGCAGGAAATTGATTTATACCTCTACAATGTTTGCAATACATATGAATCTATAAAAGTAAAAGAGCAAAGTTTAAACTTTGCTCTTTTTAATATGAATTCATACTTATATTAATGTATTAATTCTATTTTTTATTTACTAAATCTTTTAATGCTTTACCAGCTTTAAATACTGGAGCTTTTGATGCAGGTATTTTGATTTCTTCTTTAGTTTGTGGGTTTCTACCTTTTCTAGCTGCTCTTTTTCTTACTTCGAAAGATCCAAATCCAACTAATTGAACTTTATCTCCTTTTACTAAAGCTTCTGTTACAGTACTAACTAATGCGTTTACTGCTGCTTCAGCACCTTTTTTTGTTTCTCCTGTTTTTGCAGCTATTGCTGCGATTAATTCAGCTTTGTTCATTTAAAATTACCTCCTATAAGATTTGTTTTCTTTTAGTAGAATAGTTCTACTATTTATGATTATTCGCCAAATTTAGCTAAAATCCTTCTTTTTTTATTTTATTTTTTTCATCAATCCTTCTATTCCCTAAGCATTTACTTTTTTTATTTCTCAAAATGCCTGATTTTACTGTGTTTTACTTGTTTTATATTTTGTTGTTTTTATTTTTTTGTACACCCTTTGACCGTAAGGAATCATAAAAATTTCTTCTTGTGATAATATTTTTAATATAAAAATTAATATTATATATATAATTATTCCTATTAATAAAGAAACTATTAACAAAAATCTTTGTGGTATAACTAAATATAATTTTATATATATAACATATGAACATATTGCCATAATTATAGATGCAATTAATGGTTTTATTAAAAATTTGTTTATTTTAAATGATATCTCTAAATTATTTTTTAATGATATAAAACATATTATAAAAGATGTCATATGTGATAATATTGATGAAAGTATTGCTCCTTTTATTCCAATTTTAGCTATTAGTACTATATTAAGTATTAATTTTATTATTGCTCCAAAAGCAAATGCAATTACTGGCACATTAACTTTCCCTAACCCTTGTAGTGCTCCATTTATAGTTTGAATTAATACAACAAATATTATAGTCCAAGATGCAACCTCAAGCATTTCTCCTCCTGATGATGCATTTGGAAAAAGTAAATTAAGTATCTGATTAGAGAATAAGCTCATACATATTGTACATGGAAGTCCTATTAATATAGTAACTAATACTGAAAATTCTATTCTTCTTTTAGCTATATGAATTTCCTTTTTTGCAATTGCTGCTGAAATGGTTGGAACTAATGCTGTTGCAAATGCTATATTGAAAGAAAATGGAAGTGTTATTAATGTATCCACTTTTCCACTAAGGATTCCATACTGTAAAGTAGCCTCTTGTTCTCCTATACAATTTTTTAAAATTCTTACAACTGTTATAGCATCTATAGTTTTACTAATAACAGAAAAAAGTGCACACAATGCTATAGGTATAGATACAGCAAGTATATTTTTTATAATTTTCATTATACTATCTTTCTTATATTTTGTTGATAAAATTACTTCTTTCCAGACTTCTTTTTTTCTTTTTATAAAATATTTATATAAATAAATTAAACTAATCAGTGTTGCAAGTGTTGTTGCAAGTGTTGCAGCACCCGCCATAAGTTCAGTATTGTTAGAAGATATTGTTGCTATTTGATTAACTATAAATACTGTAAATATAGTTTTAAATATCTGTTCTAAGCTTTGGGAATTCGCAGTTACTGATATATTTTCTCTACCATTAAAATATCCTCTTAATACAGATGCAATTGATACTAAAAATACAGATGGAGCCAGTGCTAAAATTGTAATTTCTGCTTCTGGTATTTGCAAATAAATATTTGCTATGTAATTTGCCCCCAAAAATAAAATACTACTTCCTATGAATCCTAATAATCCAAACATAGCAAAAGCTATTTTAAAAATTCTATAGGCTCCTTTGTTATCTCCTATTGCAACTTTACTAGATACTAATTTTGATATTGCATTTGGTACTCCAATTGAAGAAATTGTTAAAAATAAAGCATATATTTGAAAAGCCCCACTATAAATAGCATTCCCTTTATCTCCAAATCCTTCTTTATTTGTTAAATATAATTTATATATTAATCCAACTATTTTTATTATAACTTGGGAAAACATAAGTACAATTACACCTTCCATAAAGCTATTTTGTTTTTTATTTTTAATTGCTATATTCCCCCTTTTCTATTTTACATATTTATTAAATTGTTGTTTGTAGAGATAAATTTATTTTCAAATCTGTAGGGGCAGATTCCATATCTGCCCGAAATTTATCTGTTTTCGGGCGGAAATTGATTCCGCCCCTACAACATTTGCAACAAATTTAATTTTATAAATTACAATTTATCTTTTTTTGATAATCCTATATTCAATATATATGAACTTTTTGTGCAAAAAGACTTGTTTTTTTAGCATTTTTATAGGATAATATATATGTATAAAAATATAATTTTGGGGGACTTTAATTTGAAATATGTAGATAAATTTTTAAAAATATTAAAAACTGATAGAAATACTTTTTTTACTTATTTACTAACTTTGATTACATCATATATAATAGTTGACAGAATTATAGAAATGCTAATACTTATTTTCACTGGAATGTCGGTTTCATATTGGGGACCTATAAAATACACATTAGCTATGGCTTGTCCAATATTTGCATTTTTATTTTGCTATCCATCAAAATTCTGCAAATCAGATGATAATAAAAAATCATTTTTTTGTGCTTATTGCATTTGTTTATATATAGTAGGTATATCAGCAGTTGTACAATGGCTTAATCATATGGCTTGGATAGGAATACTATCACTTCCAAATTATGAATTTATAATTACAGAATTTTCTGATTTAATAATACGTGCATTTACAGCAATTTCAATATATATACCTCTTACTACTTTCTATAAACTAATACTTTGGCTAAATAAAACTGTTAATGACCCAATATTTCCAAATAACTTTATTGAATCTATTCAAGATTTTCAAGGTTTAGATATATCAGCACCTGATGGAACAACTGGCGCCTATAGTTTAGAAATAGAAATATGTAAGGATAGAACAACTGGAAAACCAGTTAAATTAATAGAAGAAAGAAGATTTCAACCAATGCTCATAGTAGGTCCTTCTGGTACTGGTAAAACTTCTATGGTAATGGAGCCTATGATTGCAAGAGATTTAGAAAAAAAATATTTCTTTAGGGAAGTTTCAAAAGAAATGGGTTACACTGCATTAAAAACTAATATTGCTGTGTTAAATAAACCTTATGATAATGATTATTTGAATAAAAATTTTACTTTATCTATGCTTACACCTGTTGAAGGAAAAGAAAGAGTTTATAAAGCATATATGAATAAAATGATTTCAGAAATAAAACCGGATGGGGAAATTGTTTACAAAAACTTTGGTGTAACAGTTGTTACTCCAGATAGTGACCATACAGATAGAATAAAAGAAGTTGCAAAATGCTTTGATATTCCAGTTATAGAAATAGACCCAACAAATCCAAATTCAATCGGAATAAATCCTTTTATAATAGGAAATCCTGCTCTATGTGGATTAATTATTTCTTTGGTGTTAAGGAGCTTATATAATCCTGCTGGATTTACTGCAGAAATGGCATATGCAGAAGATATATCTCTTCAAGCAATTCAAAATTTAGTAATACTCTTAAAAGTAATGTATTCTAAAATGCATGATGGATTAATGCCTAACCTAGAAGATTTATTAAAATGCTTTAACAATTTTGATTTAGTTCAAGAAATGTGCGAAGAAATGGAAAAAGATCCAGGACTTGCAAAAGAATATGAACTTCAGCTTGGTTACTTTAAACAAAATTTCTATAAAGATTCTATAGGAAAAAAAGATATGCAAAGATATGTACATTTTGTATCTTCTACATTAGACGTTCTTTTAAGATCTGCACAGGCAAGAAATATAATATGTAATAGATATAATAATATTAATTTTAATGATGTAATAAATGATGGAAAAGTTGTTTTAATTTCTACTAGACCTTATGAGATTGGTGCAACTGGACATAAAGGATTTGGTAATTTCTTTTTATGCCTTATGATGTGTTCTGTAGAAAATAATCGTAATTTAGTAAAAAATAGAATTCCACATTTTATATATGTAGATGAATTTGACCAATATTCTACTGATTCACTTTCTGATATGTATTCAGTATATAGAAAGTTTAAAATAGGTACTATCTTCTCTGCTCAAACAATAGGTGGATTGGGTAAAAATAAAAATCAATTACTTTCTAACACTCCTACAAAAATTACATTTGGAAATAGTTCTCCAGAAGAAATGGATTGGTGGATGCAGGAGTTTGGAAAGAGAAAAGAATGGAAGGTTGGATACAGCTATGATAAAGCCGATGGTGAATATTCTGATAAGCTAAATCAACCTTCATGGGATTGGGTAGACCATATGAGACTTGGTAAAATACAAGGTCTTGGAAATAAAGCAATTATTTATAAGATTAAAAATAAAAAAGGAAAAAATGTTGTTAACTTTGGTAAAGTAGACTATTTAGAGAGCAAATACAAAACATTGCATAAACCTAAAAAATATAATTTTACTAAATATATAACAGCAATTGGAACTGATGATGACAAAGAAGAAAAAAATAAATGGAATCCTAAGAAAGTAAAATTTAAAGAAGATGAACGTGGAGATGTAGATCCTATTCAAACAGATACAACTGATTCTTCTTACTTCTTTGATAATGAAGATGCAATTAGCTTTAACTTAGGAAACAATAATAATAGTGATAAATAAAAATTCAAAGGGAATTCCAAAATGGAATTCCCTTTTTGTAACTTTTAATAGCTTTTTACTGTTACTTAATTTATAACATTTTTGTTTTGTATTTATTATCCTAATATTTTCAAATTTACTTCTTCCATTTTGTATTTTCCTGTTGCTTCGTCTGTTTTAAATTGTACTAGTGATTTTTCAAGTGTGTCGCTGTTTTGTCTTAAATCTGTTGTAAATAATAGTTTTAGATTTGGTATTTCTAATCTATTTGTTACAATAACTTTTAATATTTCTACCATGTGCTTAGTATCTTCTGCAACTAATATTAATTGTGGTTTTATTTCAAATCCAGAATCAAATGTTACAAAACTTTCATAAAAATCTATATATAGTTTCATTCTATCAATTAATTTGTTTTCCCAATCTTCTTCTCTTCTTATAGCTTCAAATATAAAATCAATTGATTTTCCATTCTTTGTTAATTTAACTCCTGCTTGGCATTTAAATACTTTTCCAAGTTTTTTGGCTGTAAGTGTTGGCTTTATAGTATAGTTATCAAATGCAGATACTTTCCTTAAATATGCTATTATTATTTGATTTCCAGCTAAACGTTTCTTTATCATTGCTACTGGTTTTGTATTGTCAGTAGGTTGCCATTTACATTCTATACCTCTTGAATTAAGCAAGTACTTACCCATTTTTTCTAAGCAATATATTCTATAAATGCACTTTCCCTCTTCTGATGTAAAATAATATCTTGTTAATATCTTAGATTTTACTAATTGTTCTAATTTATTATTTAATTTATCCTGAGATTTTATATCTTCTCCATTATGTACCAATATTTGATATATTTGTCTTGATGTAATAAATTCAAATTTGTTGACAATTTCCATTATTTTAAAATGAATGTCTGTGATATGTCCTATATTTATTTTGTGTATAATTTGATTCATAGATACATATCCGTCTTTACCATCAAAAGTTTTAATTTCTCCTTCTCTTATTGCAAATGGTGATACCTCTGTTTTTATTTCATTGTCTTCTACCATAATTATGGCCTCCTTTTTAAATTATGGGAACACATCTTGTCCCTTTATATTTTTATTTTGAGGAACTATGTCCCCATGTGAATTAATGATGTCAATTTTATAGTTTCTTATTATCTACAATAATTAATTTAACTTTTTTCTTTTCAGGTATAATTCGTTTAATATAAACATTTACTTTTTGCCCATATTCTATATTATCTTTGTATTCTGCTAATCCTATAAGATTTGGTTTAAGTTCAATAAATATACCATTTTTAGATTTTTCAGTTTCCCTAGCTATGCCTCTTACTGTCATACCTTCTTTTAAATCTACAATATTTTCTTCCCATGTTCCAAACATTTCTTTATAACTAAGAATTACTCTGTTGGTTTTTCTATCTATAGATTTTATCATAATTTTAATCTTTTGTCCAATTTTAAACCTTTCAAATGGGGATTTTATTCTTGCAACAGATATATCCTCTATATGAACAAGTCCAACTATTCCTCCTCCAATTTCAACAAATGCACCATATGGTCTAATATTTTTTACAATTCCATATACACACATTCCCTCTTTTAAGTCATTTTTCATCCAGTTCATTGCCTCTTTTCCTACAGCTTTTCTTGATAATATTACCGTGTCCTCTTTTTTAATATCTTTTACCTTAAACTGAACAAATTTATTTATTTTACTTGTACATATATTAGGCTTTGGAAACCCAGTTTCATCAATATTAATTGCCTCTACTTCTTCCCTTGGTATAATTCCTGTAATGTTATTTCCCAAATCTAAATATAGATTATAATTGCTATCGCATTTAGTAACTTTTGCTTGTATTATATTTCCATTTATTGATGCCATATTTAATTCTTTTAATGAAAATGCTTTATTATCATCGTTCCATCCTTCTGGAATGAATTTTTGGTTGTATTCCATATAACATTTTCTCCTCTTCTTTAGTATACTTTGTTTTTATTATTATATATTTAAGGCATATTTTTTTCAACATCCATTTAAGATATTTTCTACTTCTTTTTTGCTTAAATTTCTCCATTCACCTAATTTTAAATCTTTTACACTTATATTACCAATTTTACTTCTGTGCAGACTTAATACTTTTTTTCCTATTGCCTCACACATTCTTCTTATTTGTCTATTCTTTCCTTCATGAATTGTAATTTGTATTCTACTTACATTTTTTTCTTCATCTATTTTTAATATTCTTACATTTGCTTTATTAGTAATAAATCCGCCTATATCAATTCCGTTTTTTAGTTGTTCTACTTCTTCATTGCTTACTTTTCCAACTACTGTTACATTATATGTTTTATTAATCTCGTGCTTTGGATGAGTTACTTTATACACAAAATCTCCGATCGTCCGTAAGAATAATTGCACCTGATGTATACATATCAAGCCTTCCAACTGGTACTAATCTTTTGTTCGTTTTTACTAAGTCAAGTACAGTATTTCTTCCGAAATTGATCTTTTACTGTTGTTACATAGTCAATTGGCTTATTTAAAAGTATATATGTATATTCCTTTTTTGATATTTTCATTTTTTTACCGTTATATTCTACGATGTCTTTATCTGGATTAATTTTAGTTCCGAGTTTTGTGATAACTTCTCCATTTACCTTAACTTTACCATTTTCAATTAATTCTTCACATTTTCTTCTTGATGCAATTCCGTTTTCTGCTAAAAATTTTTGTAATCTAATTTCTTCCATAAAAATTCCTTTTCTTGATAAATTGTTGTTTGTAGAGATAAATTTATTTTCAAATCTGTAGGGGCAGATTCCATATCTGCCCGAAATTTATCTGTTTTCGGGCGGAAATTGATTCCGCCCCTACAACATTTGCAACAAATTTAATTTTATAAATTACAATTTTTCTAATACATCTTTAAAATATTCTGGCAATGGTGCTTCGAATTCTACTTTCTTTTTAGTAGTTGGATGTACAAATTCTAATTTATATGCGTGTAGCATTTGTCCGCGTATACCAAATGGATTTTTTCCATTTGAGTACACTTCGTCACCTACTATTGGATATCCTATTTCTGCCATATGTACTCTTATTTGATGTGTTCTTCCTGTTTTTATATTAACTTCAATATATGTAAATCCATCAAATCTTTTTAATACTTTAAACTCTGTTATGGCCTCTTTTCCCTTTTTGTCTACTGCCATCTTTTTTCTATCTTTTGTGCTTCTTGCAATAGGCATATTAATAATTGCAACATTTTCTTTTATATTTCCTCTAACTAATGCAAGATAATTCTTTTTTACCTTTCTGTTTTTTATTTGCTCACTTATATTAATGTGTGCTTTATCATTTTTTGCAATAATTACTAAACCCGATGTGTCTTTATCTATTCTATGAACAACACCTGGTCGTATTTTTCCACCTATCCCAGATAAACTGTCCTTGCATTTTGCCATGACTGCATTAACCAAAGTTCCATCTAAATTTCCGTGCTCCTGGATGCACTACCATTCCCTTTTGCTTATTTATAATTAAAATATCATCATCTTCATAAATAATATCTAATGGTAAATTCTGTGGCTTTAAATCTATTTCTTCTGGCTCTTTTTCACATATTGTGATATTATCTCCTTCTAATACTTTATATGATACTTTTACTTGTTTTCCGTTCACTAAAATACTTCCTTCATCTATCATCCTTTGAATATTAGTTCTTGATAAATCTTTTTCTATGTTTCCAACAGCTTTATCTATTCTAATGTTTGCATCTTCTTTTTTTATTTTATATTCTTGCATTAAATTCTCCTACAAATTACACTTTTTTTCTATCTTTAATTATATTTACAATTAAATTTATGGCAATAGCTATGCATCCTGCTACTACACATATATCTGCTATATTAAATACTGGATACTTTATCAGTGGGTTAAAATCTATATAATCTACAACAAATCCCCTAAATAATCTATCTATTAAATTTCCTAATCCACCTGCTAATATTAAACCTAAACTGACTAATATATATGTAGAAAGATCGTTCTTTTTTGATAACATAAACTTTGTGATTAATGTAATTACAACTACATTTACTATTATAAACATTATTGTACTATCATTTCCAATGCCATAAGCTCCACCTGTATTCTCTACATATGTAAAATTTAAAATTCCTTCTAATATCGTTATACTTGAATTATACATATTATTTACTATAACAATTTTTACTATTTGATCAATAGCAATTACACATATAATCATAATACATAAATATATTAATTTTTTATTTTCTTTAATTGTATCGTTAATTTTTTATACCTTCTTTCTTTCATAAATACAGAAATAATCATCTTCATAAAGCAAATTATATTTTTCCTCATCTTGCTTTATAAATGTTCTTAATTTTGATTTTTTATACATTATTAAATGAGTAATATGATACTTATCTAATGTTTCTTCAATATTATCATTATTTACACCTGATAAATTTAAAAAATCATTAAATACTGTTACCCCTTTATTAAATTCTGGTGAATATAAATCTGCTCTGGAATCAACAAAAACAGGTATCCCTCTAAACAATAAGTAACTTCCGTAATTATATTCATTATATAACCTTATATTTTCAATATCCAAATTGTCTAATATAAATGTAGCTGCATCTACTGGATAAGTCTTTTCATTTATAAAATGATCTTTTATTTTCGGCTTATATATATTTACACATACTATAAGTATTATTGCAATTGCTGATATCATAGGTAAAGGTCTGCATATTAATTTTATTGTTTTATCGCATCCATTTGGATTGTATTTATCAAACATTGAACAAATTAATCTGTTTAAAATGAATGCACATACTATTATAAACATTGACTCTTGTCTTCTTGAATAAAATGTAAGTAATAATAATCCACTCAGCATAAATAAATCACTTAATCTTATTTTTGTATCCGTAAATATTAGAATTGATAAAAATATTATAAGTATACACATAAAGTTTAAATTATCTACTAAAGTAAGTGGCAAATGCTCACTTATATTATTCATAGTATCTCCCTGCATAGTTTTTACTAAATATGTGTATGGTGTTGTTCCAAGTGGAGTTAAAAATCCTGTTAAAATACATATTATCATAATTATTATTAATAATTTTACATTATCATTTCCAGTGATTTTTATTTTATATGGGTTATCGTTTGCTTTTTTATATCTCTTTTTCAAGCACTCATTTTTTTGTTCTAAGTTTAATATTTTATCTTTAATTTCTTCTATTTCTTTTTGATTTTCTGTATTCTTTAATTTTTTGTGCAAATTTTTTATTTTAGTTGTAGTAATTATAATTCTAGAATTTGATAATATATATATCATATATTCTACTATATATGGAAGATAAAGTATAAAGTAAAATGGAAATACTGCTACATGTACATTAGCTATAATTATTGGTATTATTATGAGTCCAATAGCATACCTTTTTTTCTTTGTAGCCAAGAATTGCTCTATAAAATAAATTGTTAAAACAAATAAAATAAATGTAACTAATTGTGCTCTTGCAGTTATAAAATCTTTTAAAAAATACATTGCACCTATTGTTATTATAAATGATGTTAATTTGTTTTTAGTTAACTTCACATTTGTAAAATACATTAGTATTCCTAATATAATACTTAAGACTATGGTAGATATATAAATTCCTACTTGTCCACCTATTCTATAAATTAAATATATTACTACATCATATAACCAATGCGGATATGTATATTCTAAATCGTGAAACGAAAATGGATCATGCATATCAATTCCGTTATTTAAAATATGTTCACCAATCTTTATAGTATAAAATGTGTCGTTTTGAAAAGTAATTGGTGATATTGAAAAACAAAATATTGCAATTAATAAAACAGCCATGACATTAAATCTTATATCTTTAATGTTTATCTCTTTACTTTCTTTATTCATTATTTAACTCCTTAATATAATTTATTGTGTTTCATTTTTGGTGTTTTGTGTTCAAAATACATAAAAAGTATTTCCTTATACATCCAAATACCAAATTTCAAAAACTGAATATTATTAATGATATATTATCATATTAAAAAATTTCTTACAACTGCTAACTATAAAAAATATATAACTTATTTGTTTTTAATTCATATCGTTGTAATTTTATAAAATTTATGCTATACTCTTACTTATAATAGTTATAATAAGGGTGTGTTTATGAAACTAACATCGGATAATGAAACTTTAGCAGAAAAAAAAGCTTTAATTTTATATATATTAGACAAAGTATCAAAACCAATAAGTAATGATGCTCTTTTAAAGTTAGTTGTTTCTATTGATAATATGAATTATTTTTATTTTCAACAGTTCTTATTAGATTTATTAGAAAATAAATATATTATAAATTACATTCAAGATGATGAATCTTTATATGAACTTACATCTGAAGGAAAAAATGCCTTATCTTTAATTAAAGATATTATTCCTGGAATTACTAAATTCAGAGTTGATAATAGCTTTAAAGAAACCTTAGGTGAATTTCAAAACGAAATATCCGTAACTAGTGATTTTATTCCACATAGCGAAAATGATTATAGTGTTAGATGTAAAATAGTTGAAAATAATCAAACATTATTTGACTTGCAAGTTTTTGCAGGTTCAAGAGAACAAGCAAAAGCAATATCTGATAGATGGAATGATAATGCTGAAGAATTATATCCAAAAATTTTAGAAATTTTAACAAAAAAATAAACAAAAGGGAACAAACTCCAATTGTTTATTTTTTTTGTCTTACATATTCGTAAAGAATGATACCTGTAGCTACTGCTACATTTAAACTCTCTGTTTTTCCTATCATTGGTATTTTTATTTTTTTATCTGTAATTTCTAATACTTCTTTTGAAACTCCATTTGCTTCGTTTCCTATTATTATTGCTGTTTTTTTATATTCCACATCATAAATACTTTCTTCTGTTTGAAGTGATGTTGCCATTATTTTAAATTTGTGTTTTTTTAAGTTTTTTAATGTATCCACTAAGCTTTCACTTTCAATAATATTCACTCTAAATATTGCTCCCATAGTAGAACGTACTACTTTTGGATTAAATACATCTCCACTTTTTTTTGATATGATTACTTGAGAAAGTCCGCACACTATCTATTGTTCTAAGTATTGTTCCTAAATTTCCGAGGATCTTGTATATCATCTAAAACTATTATTAAATCTTCATTATAGTTTATATCTTTATCAGGACTTTTCTTTTCTACAACTGCTAATATTCCTTGTGGATTCTGTACATCTGTCATATGATTAAAAACCTTTTCATCAACATATACACAATTATACTTTGCTATTTCATATAAAACTTTTTGATCTATTTCTCCAGTTTTTACACAGTTATCACATACTACAATTGTATCTATATCTGCCTTTTCAGAAATCGCTTCTCTTATTAATTTAATTCCTTCTATTAAGTATTTTCCATTTAAGTCCCTATACTTTTTTTCTTTTAATTTTCTTATTCTTTTTATGGTTTCATTATCCTTACTTGTAATTACCATGATAAATCCTTTCTTAAATAAATTATCGTTTGTATAACTGTTTTTAATTTGAATTTAATAGAAATTATAATAGATGTTAACTCATTTTTCGTGACTTAAGGCATTTTCTTCGAAGTGCTTCTGCCTGGCAATAAAATGGTTAACAGATATTATATTTCTATTGATTCCATTGCCTGTGATATTTTCTGGGCAGAAATAGATTTCTCCCCTACAACGTTTGCAATAGATTTATATATTTAAAAAATCTATAATTTCTTTTAAAACATTATTATTATCTAATTTATACGTAATATATGGTTCTCTTGCAGGAGAAAATCTTATTTTGTTACCATATTTCTTAACTATGTTATCTATATCCATTGTAAAAATATCAGGATTAAAATTAAAAACTATACTATTTCGTTTTTGAGTTATTTTAGTTATACCTAAATTTTTACACATTCCCTTTATTCTTGCTATTCCTAAAAGATTGTTAACTTCTTTTGGCATCTTTCCGAACCTATCTACAATGTTTTCTTGAATATTTTTTATGTCTTGTTCATTTTCACATAATGCTATATTTTGGTAGACTTCTATTTTTTGGTTCTCATTTTCAATATAACTATCTGGTATATAACTAGAAACATTGATATCGATTATAACATCTATATCTTCTTCTATTTCTATACCTTTCATTTCTTTTACAACTTCATCTAGTAATTTGCAATAAGTATCATAACCAACTTGATCCATATGCCCATGTTGCATTTCTCCTATTAAACTTCCTGCTCCTCTTATCTCTAAATCTCTCATTGCTATTTTAAATCCTGAACCAAATTCTGTGAATTCTTTTATTGCTTTTAATCTCTTTTCTGCAACTTCATTTATTAGTTTGTCTCTTTTGTAAGTAATATATGCATAAGCTTGTTTATCAGATCTTCCTACTCTACCTCTTATTTGATAAAGTTGTGCTAATCCCAATCTGTCTGCGTCTTCTATAATTATAGTGTTTGCATTCGGGATGTCAATTCCTGACTCTAGTATTGTTGTACATACTAAAACATCTATGTCTTTATTTATAAAGTCTATCATTATATCTTCTAGTTCCCTACCAGACATTTTTCCATGTGCATATCCAACTTTTGCTTCTGTTATAAGCTGTGATATTTCATTTGCTTTTCTCTGAATTGTTTCTGTTTTGTTATATAGATAAAATACTTGACCTTTCCTTTCAAGTTCTTTTATTATTGCTTCTTTTACTACTTCACTATCATATTCTAATACATATGTTTGAACTGGCCTTCTATTTTGAGGTGGCTCATAAAGACATGACATATCTCTAATTCCAACAATAGACATGTGAAGTGTCCTTGGAATTGGTGTTGCAGTCATACTTAAAACATCTATATTTGTTTTTAGTTTTTTTATTTTTTCTTTATCTTTAACTCCAAATCTATGCTCTTCATCTATAATTAACAATCCTAAGTTCTTAAATTCTATATCTTTACTAAGTAATCTGTGAGTTCCAATTATTATATCAATTTCACCTAATTTTAATTTTTTTATAATTTCCTCTTGTTCTTTTTTTGTTCTAAATCTATTTAGTAATTCAATTTTAATAGGATAATTTTTCATTCTTTCTTTGAATGCTTCATACTGTTGATTAGCAAGTATTGTTGTTGGAACTAGATAACATACCTGTTTTTGATCCATACATGATTTAAACGCTGCACGGATTGCAATTTCTGTTTTCCCATATCCTACATCTCCGCATAGGAGTCTATCCATTGGTTTTTGTTTCTCCATATCTTTTTTTACATCTTCAATTGCTCGTAATTGGTCTTCTGTTTCTTGGAATTCAAAACTTCCTTCAAATTCCTTTTGCCATTCAGTATCTTTTGAAAATGCAAAACCTTTTACTTTTTCTCTTTTTGCATATAGCTCTATTAAATCACGTGCAACCTCTCTTAAATTAGATTTTACTTTTTGTTTCGTTTTTATCCATTCTTTGCTACCGAAGCCTATTTAATCTTGGTTCTTTATCTCCTACGCCAATATATTTTCTAATGTTATCCAAATTATTGGTAGGAATATATAATACATCGTCATCTTTATATTTTATTTTTATATAGTCTTTTATAATTCCATCTGCTTTTATAGTATTTACTCCAATAAACTGTCCTATACCATTTGTTTTATGAACAATATAATCTCCGAGGCTTTAAATCTGAAAATATTACAGTTTCACCTTGTTTAAACTCTTGAGACAATTTTCTTCTTTTTTTTAGTGTGCTACTGAATAATTCTTTTGCTGATATCACTAATAGGTTAAAATCAAAGCATTCAAATCCTGCACTTAATTCCCCACTTTGTATAATAATATCATCTGTATTTGATTCTATTTTTTCATCTAGAATTTGTCTAAATTTTTTCTCGTTATTTTTATCTCCAGTTAGTATTATTATTGTTTTTTTATCTTTTTTTGCTTGTTGTATTTCCTGAATACATAAATCCATTGAACTACGAAAAAATTTGACCTCCCTATAGCTAAAGCTATATCCGTTTCTTTTTGCATGCATACTTTGTTTATCTACGAATCCAATATCTTGTTTTTCTAAATATATTGTTTGTACCTTTTTTATTTCTTCTATAAATTTAATGTAATCCCTTAGGTTTGTAAAAGATTCTGGAACTTCTTTTTTCTTTTCTAATAATGTTTTTATAATGTTATTGTTATCTTTTATTATATTTTCAGATCTTACTTTTATTTTTCCAATTTCATCTAAAAATATTATATATTTATCTTTTAAATAATCTATAATTGTTTCTCTTTTTTGATAAAATGAGTTGAAGTATTTATCTATTTTACTTAAATAATCTCCATTCTTTATAAATTCTATATCTTCTAATATTTTTTTATCTTTGCTAGATTTATTTTCTATTCTTTTAATAATTTTATCTATATCATCTTCTAATACGAACTCTGATGCAGGAAATATTGTAACTTTTTTTGTTTTATCTGTTGACCTCTGTGATTCTATATCAAACTCACGAAGTGAATCTATTACATCTCCCCAAAGTTCAATTCTAATTCCCTTTTTAGAAGACACTCCAATATCAATTATTCCACCCCTTATACTATATTCTGCTACCTGTTCTACTAAATCACATCTTTCATATCCTAATCCATTTAATTTAATCTTAATATTCTCTAAATCAATACTCATTCCTTCTTTTAATGTGAAAATATTATTATATAAAGTTTCCTTTGCCACTATTTCCTGAGATACTGCTTCTATTGTTGTTACTATAACTTTTGCCTTTTTATCATATATACTGTTTAAACAATTAATTCTTTCATAGGAAATATCTTTACTTTCTGCCAAATAATCATATGATAAAATTTCTCTCTTTGGAAAATATTTAATATTATCAGAAAAATATTCTAAGTCTTTTAAAATTTTTTTAGCCTGCATATCATTATATGTAATAATACAAATAGGCTTTTCAGTATAAAACATAGTAGAATATGCAAAATGAACTTTTCCACTATCAGTAAGCCCTGATAACATTATAGGGCTTACTCCTGCTTTTACATTATTTATATAATCGTTAAATTTTTTAAAATTAGGTAATACTTTTACTATCTCGTTCATAAAAACCTTTCTTAATGTATATAATATTTATTTATGATCTTTTCTTACTTTCACAATTTTGATATAAAAGATTAATGAACATATGCTTGCTAGCACAATAAATACTATTAGTAGTACTGTATTTGTTGTTCCAGTATATGGTAAAAATTCATTATTAATACTTTTATCTGTCACATTTGTCTCTAATTTATTGCTTGATGTATTTGTGTTTTGGTTTCTTCCATTATTATTGTTATTATTGTCTGACGTGCCTGTGTTTTCTGAAACAATATTAATGTTTACTGATTTTGCTTTATCTGTAAAATTAGATGCATCAACATCACTATCTACTTTAATTTCACTTGTGCTTACTTTTGCTGTAGTTCCTACTGTTGCATTATCTTTTACCTTAAATGTAAGTACATAAATATTATTAGATGTTATTTTTGATGTTGTATTACATATTACTTGTATTACACCTTTCTTTCCCATATTTAACCAGTTATCATTTGCAACCTCTGCACTTACAAGTTCTAACTTATCTTCATCATAACTATAAGATGTATCTATTCCATTTATACCTTCTTCACATTTTACTGAAAGTGTTACTTTAAATGTGCCTTTTGGTTTTACAGATGTGCTACTAGCATTCAAGCTTGAACTCCCGCTAGTTGCATTAACAATGTTTATACTAAATAATATAATAATCAATACTATAATAGATGCTATTATCTTTTTTATCATTATTATACCCCCTAAAATTTTTATTAATCTGCCTTATAAATTATCTGTTTTTCCTAATCTATATTTGTTAATTCGTAAAATATCTTGAAAATCTACTTTTCCATCTTTATTTACATCTCCAGCTAGCAAATTCATTCCATCTAATTTTTTCTTATTCAGTCTATGCTTATTAATTTGTAAAATATCTTGAAAATCTGCTCTTCCATCTTCATTTATATCTCCAGTAATTAAAATAACATATTCTGATTCAGAACCTATTTTTACTGTCATACCTGTAACAAGTTTTGTATTTTCTTGTGTTATTGTTTTTCCTTCTTTATCTATAAGAAAAATATCTTTATCTGTTTTTACATTTTGTAAAAATTCACTATATGATGTTTTTGGAGCAATTTGTGATATATATCCATCTTTTATTACATATTTATCAGATTTTATTTCTTCTGTTGTTCCTGGATCTTCTATTCCTGGGTCTTCTGGTTTATTTGGATTATCTATTTCTGGATTATCTGGTGGAGTTGGATCTTCTATTCCTGGATCCTCTGGTAAATTTGGATTATTTAGATCTGGATGTCCTGTTGTTGATTTTATCCAGTAAACTTGTGCTGTTGCTTTACCAGTATTTCCTGCAATATCTTGAAACTCAAATGTAAAAGTACCATTTTTCTTAAATGTATACGTATATACCTTTCTACCTTCTTCTTCGTTATATTCAAAGTTATTTATATTTGTTACTCTTACATCTTCACTTGGTATAAGTTCTGCTACTACTTCATCAAAAGTTGCCTTTTGCGTACTATATTTAATAGTAGCTGTTGGAGCCTCTCTATCAATCCAATCAACTCTTGCTTCAGCTGTTCCTTTCTTTGTATGAGTTGCTTTATCTGTAAATTCAAATGTAAATGTTCCATTATCTTTAAATTCAAAAGTATCTTTTCCACCATTATTAGTGATTTCAATATCTACACTTGGATTTACAAGTCTTGCTTCAACATTTTGATTTGTTTTATTAATGGTACTAAATGCAATACCTGCTGTTATATGAGGATTTTTCTCTAAATCTTCATATATGTTGAACATTCTAGCAGCAAACCAATTTCCGTTTGTTTTATCAGCTACAATTTTTATATATTGAATTTCTTTTGAATTTGCAATTTCGAAAGTTTTAATGTTATTTATACCAAAATCATAATCATTTACGTTTTTATCATAAGTTAACCCTTCTTCTTTATCTAATTCCTCCCAAGTTTCTCCGTCCATACTTCCATATATTGTACCATCAACTATCTTACCATTTCCTCCTCCAGCTGGAACAAATTCAACAGCTGATAAATAAATTGGTTTATCAACCTTTATGACGATATATCTTTCTGTGTCTTGCCCATTCCAATTTGAGTGATATCTTGTATTATAGTTACCATCGATAGCATTGGATGCAGCCCCATTGTGTCCTGGTTCTTCTGTAGATACTTTTTCTATAGATAGATGTGATACTGGTACATATCTTCTTGTGATTTCTTGATTATCTTGGGTAAAGTTATATGTAACAGGTTTGCTTGCAAGCATTGTACTTGATGCTGGTTGTCTTATTTCTACACTTTTATTCCCTGTTAAATCTGGAGAAGCTGTAAGGTACGAAGTCCATTCTTCACTATCTTTATATCTCCATTCAGAATTCAAATCAACACCTACTACGCGGTTTTCTAAGTCATTAGCATAAAGTTCTGGATTTTGCTGATCTGTTATATCTATTTTATATAAATTGGCATCTTCGTATCCTGTTCCTACAATATGAACATAAATATCATTTTCAGCTGTAATGCTGTTTATTTGTTCTTGCGTTAAAGTTAGTTTATGTTCTTGATCGGCAGAATAGTCAACTTCAATCCAATCTTTTTTATTAGTTGATTTTCCATTTAAAGTATAATCCCAACGAATTCCTGAATTATCATAACGACTTGACAACACTATTTTACCTGCATCCTCTCCATCAAATGAAAATGTTGCAAGTTCTTTATCCATTTCTCCTAATAAGTATGTTGCCACTGTTCTTGTTATACTTGGTTGATAAACTAATTTACTGTCCTTATCTAGATTACTTCCTTCAGTTAAAATTCTAGTTTGTAATAAAGTAAATTTAAATGTATATTCTATACTTGTTAAGTGATTCTTAATTAGGTTTGTTAAATTATACATTGGTAATGGGAAACATTTCAAGTTTGCACCAATTTGTTCTGCTAAGTAATAATAATCTTTTTCTGTTTTTGTTTCATCTTCTTCATATAATTTTATTAATCCATACCATGCATCAATATTATATGGTTGAATTTCTATTGCTTTTCTATATAATTCTTCTTGTTTTGTTGGATTACCTTCATAGGAATTGGCTAGTAATATATTTTTTGTAGATTCTTCATATTGTTCATAGTGATTTAATGCTTCTTGAGCCAAAACAATATAAGTAGCAGCCCAACCTTCTACATAACTATCGTTACCCCAACCTAGAGGCATTCTTACACTTAATTTTTCTGTTTTACCTGATTGTGCCCAACCACTTACATCATTATCTATAGTCCAATAACCATTATTGTCTTTATCTTTTCTATAGTAAATAAGTGCAGCATGACCTGGTTGGCTAATTACGGATGATGGAGTCCCATGAACTCCACGTATATTTGAACCTATTTTAGATATACCTCCACAAACAGCTCCACCCTCAATGTTCATCCATAATTTTACTACTCCTGGTCTGTATGTTACTCCATATCTTAAAAAGTCATATTTTTCATTCCACTCATCTTTTTTTGCAAGATCATGATATTCTGGCCTACTATAGTCTGGCCATATATATTTCATATAATGATGTGGCTGTAAGTACTCTTCTTCTTTGTTTGGATTTTGATCTATATATTTTTGTGTATATTCATTTAGCCATAAAATCTCTTCATCATCTATAATATTGTTTAAAACATAACGCATTTCTTCTACTTTTAAATCTTCAAACCATGGTGTGTGGTCTTGTCTTGAAGAAACAACAAATTTACCTTTAGCATGTAAATCTTTATAAATTTCATAACGTGTAACTGGATCTGATTGATTTTCGGGACTTGTTGTATCCATCCATAGTGCAACTTGTGCTGAGTGTGTTAAAGAAAGTGTAATCATCATTTTCTTATACAAATCTCCAAGTACTGTACCATGTTTAGTTGTTTCTTTAATATCTAAATCTTCTTTATGTTTTGTATATAGTTTTGTTAAAGCTTGTAAAGATGATACATAATTTCCGTCTGGTTCTCCTCCTAATATATAAAGACGTAAATTATCTAAATCTGTCATTAACCATTTTACTGTTTCTTTATATGAACTATCACATCTTACAAATGCTTGTAAAGTATTATAATCAGCATTTTTTACAAGCTCTCTTTGCAATAAGGCTAACTCATAATCACCTTTTATTTCTTCTCCTTCATGTTTTTTTATAATTTCATCATATTCATCTAATGTTTTGATAAAGTCAACTGTACTACTAGTATCTTCTTCATAATTTTCCTTTATTAGTTTTGCATCAGCATAAATTGCTTCATCATACCACTCAGCCCACCAGTTAGGACTATTATTATCAGCAGTTAATTTTAAATATTTTGTACCTTTAACATTTATTTTAACTGATTCGGCATCACTCCAACCATACATTGTTTCTGACTCAAATTTTTTCTCCCAATTTGTAGCATCATTAGATGTATAAATATAAAACTTTACTCCTGTATTAAAATAATTGCTTTGTTCACTTGAATCAATTCCTATGTAAGAAGTAAAATAATCGTAATTATATTTACTTAAATCATATACAACTTGAGATGATGCCCAAGCACATATTCCTTTTATAAATACCTGAGATTTTCCATTTACTTTAAGATTTAATATTTTATCACTATCATTTTTATCTAATTTAATTGAATGTCCACTTGCTACAGATGATTGTTCTTTCATATATGCTATATCAGATAAATAACATCTTTCTTCTTGTATATTTGTAATTTCTGTTTCATTAGCTGCCATAACTACGGAACTATGCATTTTACCTTGCATTACTAAAAATATTAATAATATTAAGGCTAAACAAATAGCAACCTTATATAGTAATCTAGTTTGATTTTTGTTATTTTCCATGTATTTCTCCATCATATATCCCCCATTATTTTATCAAAAATTCACACACTTTTTATACTTTTCATAGGTTTTTTTCACATTTTATTGTACTATATTTACATAATAATGTCAAATTGCTTAACAGCAGTATCTTTGTTGATATTAGATTATTTAAATTTATTGTATTATATTTAACCAACTAGATTTCCAGAACAATAATTATTTCCTCATTTGTTGGGGAGTTTATCTGTTTTTATCTATGTAAACTATTCTTGTAAATAATCTAAGGATTTTGGGAAATATTCCCAAAATCCTTTTCTTAAATTTCTTGTTTTATTTTTCCTTCTCTATATGCTTTAAGTAGTAACTTCAAGTCATCTATTTCTTCCTGAATTTCTTTTCCTATATCTGTATCTGCAACACTCTTTCTTTCTGTTTCTTTTTCATTAACCATTATATCATATTTTATATCTATCTCTTCCCTAATTGCATCTGCTTTAGAATCAAATGGCTCATTTGCTGCAAGAATTAATCCATAAGAGTTATATGTTAAAGTATATCCTGCTCTACCAGTTTGTGATCTATAACTTTTAGCAAATCCTCCATCTATTACTAATAGTTTACCATTTGCCCTAATTGGACTTTCTCCGTCTTTTTCTTTTACTGGTATATGACCATTAATTATATGAGAATTTTTTCCATGTAATCCAAATTCTTTTAAAATGTTATTACAGACTTCTTCACTTTCAATTAAAGTGAAGTATGGATTCTTCTTTTCTTTATGTGTTTCTTTATCTTCTACAAAGTATCTTTCAAATGTTGCAGCTTTTTCTTTCCCAAATAACGGTGATTTTGGTCCACACCATAAGTACCACATTAAATCATTTATATCAGTATTTTTATCTGTTTGATCTTTTTCAAAATATACTTTTCTTATAATTTTATCTATAAAATCTAGGTAGTCTTTTCCAGATAATGTTCTACCCAAAATATCTACTTTTGCAAATTTACCATTTTTCTCCATTGGTATACACCCATGAAATAGTAAATTAGAATTGAAACATTTATATATAGAAGATTTTGAATAAAGAAAAGCTATATGTTTATTTAGAGTTTCACTATTTTTAAATGACTCTTCTAATCTTGATATTATTTCTTCCTCTTCTTTGGTTAGCTTATATGGATCTTTTGGATCTATTGTAGGAAAATTAGTATCATTTAGTTTATATGTTTTTTTATCAATTCTAACAGTTCCTTCTTTGTAGTCTATTTTATCTAGTAATAATCTTCCCTCCATTTCATACTCTGGATGATTCATTACCATTTGTCCTTCTAATTTCATTTGAATTATTGATATAGCTTTATGTAGTTTTGCTATAGATATTTCATCACTTCTTATATATTTATTATAATCAAAAATTTTAGGCATAAATTTTTCACAATCATCATTACTATATGTATTTAAAGCAAATGTTGTAAGAGGTCTAATGTTTATTCCATATCCTTCTTCTAAAGTATCTATATTATCATATCTACTACATATTCTTATTACATTTGCTATACATGCTCTATTTCCGCATGCAGCCCCCATCCATAAGATGTCATGATTTCCAAGTTCAATGTCTAAACTATGGAATTTCATTAATGTATCCATTACTAGTTTTGCATTAGGTCCACGATCAAATATATCTCCCAATACATGAAGGTGATCTATTGCCATTCTTTTTATTAAATTTGATATTGCAACTATAAATTCATCTGCTCTATCTAATTCAACTATTGATTTTATTATTTGTTTATAATAAGTCTCTTTATCTGGTCCACAACCTTGAAGATGCAACAATTCATCTATTATATAGTCAAAACCTTTTGGCATTGCTTTTCTTACTTTTGATCTTGTGTATTTTGAACTTACTTCCCTTGCTACTTCTATTAATCTATATAATGTTATACTATACCAATCATTTAAATCATCTACTTCTTTTTTTATGAGTGCTAATTTCTCTTCTGGATAGTATATTAATGTTGCAAGTGCACTTCTCTCATGCTCTGTAATTTGATTACTAAATATATCTTCAATTTTATTTTTTATTATTCCTGAACCATTATTTAATATGTGAGAAAATGATCCATATTCTCCGTGTATATCGCTTAAAAATAGCTCTGTTCCTTTAGGTAAATTAAGTATAGCTTGAAGGTTTATTATTTCTTCTGAAACTTGTTCTATATTACTATATTGTTTACTTAGTAATTTTAAGTGTCTTTTAATATTTATATTATCTTCCATTTTAATACCTCACTTAGAATTTTTATATTATTTCACTTTTTACTATATTTATTTAACATTACTATATTTTATCACATACTATTTATATATACAATACAAAAAACAGGACATTTTTAAGAGCCTGTTTTTTTAATTAATTTTATTTAACCGTGTATCCGTCTTCTGCAAGAGCTGCTTTTAATGCATCTTTTGTCATATTTTCATCTGCTACATTTTTTAATTTTGAATATGCATTTGCATCCATTTTTACTACTAGCTTTTTACCATCTTGTTTAACTTCTATTCCTTCTAAAGTTGCTTCTTCCGATAATGAAGTCCCCAAATTAAATATCGCATACATTGATGATGCTGTTTCTTCTTTATCAAATTCCATATTCATTTCGATATTAGTAACTTTATCATTTTTAAATTTCATTATAATTTTTTCTTTGTAATTTCCCATCATATCATCCTCTGTCGTTTTTGTTGCAACTAACTTGTTGCTTCCACATCCTGTTAATGATACTAAAATTAAACAAATTACTAATACTAATGACATACTCTTTAATATGTTTTTCATAAATTCACCTCCACCTTTTATTTTACAAAAAATATAATAGTACTTTTTTATGCTATATTTTTTTATTACTTATCTAAGTATTCACTAATATCTATAATATTGCTATCTTCGTTTTTTTTCTCAGATTTTTTCATTATTAAAACTTCTCCGCTAGAATCTTTTCCTTTGCTTTCTAATCTAGACAAAATTTTATTTACAGACAAACTCCATTTTGCATTTGGTGTTTTTCTTGTATCTTGCATGTCTTCCACCGCTACTTTTATAAATTCTAATATTTTTTCATCATTTAAATATTGATACAACTCTTCATTTTGTTTAGAAGCCAACCTAGATATTTTTACTTCTCTAGCTAAACTATACATCGCTAGAATTTCATCTTCGGTTAGCCTAGATGTTAATGTGTTATCATATTGTATTACTTCTTTAAGTGATAAAAGATATACAGAATTACTTACTATTTGTAATATATTCATCATTGCTTTTTTCTTATCCTCTTCTGTTATTTTAATGGAATCAAAAAAATTATTGTTCATTGCATATCTCTCCTATTAAATCATAATTTTCTACTCCGTAATATTTTGCATTTTATAAATTTACCGAAGCAGTTTATTCTTTGTATTTTTAATTATTACTGTCCCATCTGTTTCTGGTATATCCATATAGCTTCTTCCTATATAAAATTTATTATCAAATGTTATATTTTCTATTAATACATCATATGTATTTCCAATATATGATTTAAGATTTTTATTAGATATTTGCCTTGCTATACTCATTATATGATTATATCTACTCTTTTTTGTATTATGATGTACTTGTTCTTTCAATCTTGATGCTGGAGTTCCATCTTCCTTTGAATATATAAAAACTCCAAGTTTTTCAAAGTATCCTTTCTTTACAAAATTACATAGTTTGTTAAAATCTTCTTCTGTTTCGCCAGGAAATCCTACAATTAATGATGTTCTTAAAACTACATCTGGAATTTCTTTTTTTATTTTTATAATTAAGTCTTCTATTTGTTTACCTGTACTTTTTCTATTCATCCTTTTTAAAACTGAATCTGATATATGTTGCACAGGTATATCAAAATAATTGCATATCTTATCATTTCTTTGTACTGTTTCAATTAACTCATCTGTTATACATTCCGGATAAGCATATAAAAATCTAATCCATTTTAATGTATCTATTTTACATAGCTCATCTAACAATTCACTAAGCATTGATTTGCCATATATATCTTCACCATACCTAGTAGTATCTTGAGCAATTATAATTAATTCTTTTATACCCATACTACCTAATCTATTTGCTTCTTTTAATATATCTTCCATTGGTCTACTTACATAAGGTCCTCTTATGTAAGGTATAGCACAATATGTACATCTATTACTACACCCTTCTGCAATTTTTAAATATGCTGTTTTGTCTCCTGTACTTATAACTCTATCCATATAATCTAAATCAGTACATATATTCTTACTTTTATTATTGCTTACATATATTAATTTATCAATTTTGTTCCAAAAATCTTTATATTCATCAATAGATATAAATAAATCTACTTCAGGAATAGTATTTTCTAACTCCTTACTATATCTCTGAACTAAACATCCCATTACTATTAAATATTTACATTTTCCTTTTTTCTTATATTCTGCCATTTCTAAAATAGTATTAATTGCTTCTTCCTTTGCCGGTTCTATAAATCCACATGTGTTTATTACTATAATTTCTGCTTCTTCTACATCATTTACTATTTTAAAATCATTTTTCTTAAATAATCCTATTGCCATTTCTGTATCAATTAAGTTTTTAGAACATCCTAGTGATACGAATCCTACTTTCATTTTTACCTTTTTTACCTCTTTCTTATACTCATTCACGCTCATTCAATAATTTGGCAAAAAAGGGGTCTGTCCCCTTTTTTGCCAAATTATTAAAAATCGTCGTTATTACACATATTTTTTCTTGTCATCTCTAATAAATTTAGCTTAGTAAATCCTAATATTTGTGATTTTGTTCTATCTTTTTTTAATTCTTTTGTTAGTAGTTCTATAATTTCATTTTTATTTTCATCATCATGCATATCTATATAATCTATAATTATTATTCCACCAACATCTCTTAGTCTTAACTGTTTTGCAATTTCAATTGTTGCCTCTTTATTTACTTTAAATACTGTATGTTCTAAATCTTTATTTCCAGTATATTTTCCAGTATTTACATCTATAGCAGTAAGAGCTTCTGTTTTATCTATTGTTATAAATCCACCACATTTAAGCCAAATTTTTCTATTCTCTATTTTTTCTAATTGCTCCCTTAATGAATACATGTTTAATAAATCTTCGTTTTCTTTTAAGTCTAATTTTATATTATCTAGCATATCCATACTTTTAAATATTTCTTTTACATCTTTATATGTATTTAAATCATTTACTATAACTCTATTTAAATTGCGATCAACTACATCTATCAATGTCCTTCTAAGTAAAGCTTTATTATCATATACTAGTTTTGGTCCATTTAATCTATGTTCATCATATTGTTTTTCTATGTTTTTCCATTTTTTTATTAATTCTTCTAAATCTTTTTTTATAAGATCTTCATTTACTCCTTCACTTGAGGTTCTTACTATTGCACCAGTACCTTCTGGTAATACTGTTTTTACTATATCTATTAACTTTCTTTTTTCCTTCTCATCTTCTATTTTTTGTGATACTGTTATAAAATTACTATTAGGCATAAAAACAACAAATCTACCCGGTAAGTTTATGTGAGTTGAAACTCTTGCTCCCTTTTTTTCTGTCCCATCCCTTTTTACCTGTACTAGTATTTTCATATCAGGTTTTACAAGTTCATTTATCTTATAGTTTGAAAGTTTATAGTTTCCATTGCTTTTTGATTCATCTTCTTTTGGTAATAAATCTTTTAATCTTATGAATGTATTTCTTTTTTCTCCAATATCTATAAAGGCTGACTGCATTCCCTCTAATACGTTTTGTACTTTGCCACAATATATATTCCCTTCTAGTCTTTGCCTATTATGATGTTCTTCATGCTTTTCTACTAATACACCATTTTCTACTAACATTATGTTCTTTTTATCTGGTTCTTTGTTTATTATAAT
This sequence comes from uncultured Clostridia bacterium, assembly GCA_947629355.1. Taxonomy (GTDB): domain Bacteria; phylum Bacillota; class Clostridia; order TANB77; family CAG-508; genus CAG-452. The sequence goes on along the minus strand of CANRDJ010000002.1, from coordinate 28,980 downwards.
TTCTAACATTCAGGTCCCCTTTTTAATACTAATTAAATTTATTCATTGCAATATCTATACCGTTTTCTAAAACCTCTAATATGCTATCTTTTGCTTTTTTTATACTATTATCTAATATTTCTCTTTCTCTTTTTGGAATTTTTTCTAAAACATACTCTATTATCTCACTCTTATATTTAGGATTTCCTATTCCAACTCGTACTCTTATAAAATCTTCTGTATTTAAATTTTCTACTACAGATTTCATACCATTATGTGTTCCTGATCCACCTTTTGCTTTTAACCTTATATTACCTAACCCTAAATCCATATCATCATATGTAACTATTATATTTTTATTAAAAATTTTATAAAATTTCTTGAATTTTATAATACTTTCACCACTTGCATTCATAAATGTCTGAGGTTTAACTAAAATTACTTTTTTCCCTTTTATCTCACCCATACCATAAAAAGCGTCAAATTTAAATTTTGATACTTTTATATTGAAATCTTTAGATAATTCATTTATTACATCAAATCCTATATTGTGTCTTGTATTTGAATATTTTTCTTCTGGATTTCCAAGTCCTACTATTAAATACATGTTCCACCTTTTCTAAATTCTTTAAATTGTATCTATTATTAATAATATAACATAAATATACTTATTTGGCAATATTTAAAATTACTTATAAAAAAGGATTGCATAAACTTGCAATCCTTTTTATATCTATAATTAATCTTCTTTTATATCTTTTAATAATTCTAATTGAGAAATCAATAATGATTCCATTTTTGCTTTGTATACATCAAATTGTTTTTTTAATTCTTCTAATTCTTTTTCTTTAAGGATTATTTGTGTATTTAGCTCTTCTACTGAATTCTTTGCTTGATACTCAGCGTCTTTTATTATTTGTTCAGCTTGTTGTTTTGCAACAGCAGTTATTTCATCTGCTGTTTTTTGAGCCATAACTAAAGTATTTTGCAATGTACTTTCTATATTTTTATATTTGCCTACATCGCTATCTAATTCTTCCCTTTTTTCTTTTAATTCAGCATTTTCTTTGTATAGTTTTCCATATTCAAGTGTTAATTCATCTAAAAAGTCATCTACTTCATTTACATTATATCCATTCATCATTTGTTTTCCAAATCTTTTATTTTCTATATCTAATGGCGTTAACATTATATCTCCTCCTTATTTTTAATGTGATAAAAGGGCATACTTAACTTATATGCCCAATTTATTAAATATTATTAGTTATTTCTAAGCCATGAAACTGAAAGTTTGCTTTTTATTTCTTCTCTAGCTAAGTCACTTGCTATTTCATAATTTACTGGTGCAACTAAGAATATTGCATTTGATACTTTTTGAATATGCCCATCTAAAGCATGTACTGCTCCACTTATAAAATCAACTATTCTTCTTGCTACATCTTTATTTACATACTCAAGATTTACAATTACTGATTTTCTTTCTTTTAAATAATTACATATTTCTTCTGACTGTTCAAATGATGTTGGTTGTGTTATAACCATTTTAACTTGCTGTGGCTGTGGCATATTTACCACTTTATTTTTGTTTATTCTTCCAAAAAATCCTTTTTCTTCTGGTTCTTCTTCTTGCTCTTCTTCCTTATCATAATTATACGAATATACATTTTCACTTTCGTTTTCAATCATTTCTTCTTCATTTCCTGTTTCTATTCCTAAAAAGTCATATACTTTATTCATAATTGCTCCTGCCATTTAAACAAACCCCCTAAATTTTTCCTTCGTAATTTTTACTAGTAATAGTATCTATCTTTTTTTATTTATTGTCAATAGTTTTTGTGTTTGTAATTTAATTTTAATCTGTCTGTAATATTTTTGTAATATTTATTGTGTTTTTGGATTGATTAAAATTTCATCATATATAGAAATTTTTTTCATATCACTTATATCTTCTGTAGTAAACCCTAAGTTTTTTAAATCTTCGTTAGTATAATTTCCAACGATGCAATAATTATCATTTTCTTTTAGAATTTCTACTAAAATTTTATCCTGATAACCCGCTCTATTTCTTACTACATAGCTTAATCCATTATCATAGATAATAACTGATTTTGGAACTTTCAATCCTTCATATCTCCACCAAATTACATCAAATGTTATTTTTCTATAATCTATTAGTTTTTCGACACACTCTCCTATTTTAAACACAATTAAAACAGATTTATTATCTTGTTTAGATATGTATGATATTGTAGCATCTATTTCATCTTGTGTTGATAATCTTAAAGTAACTTTTTTACCTGTTGTTGCTTCATTTGCTTCTTCAGAATTAAGTATTGTAGCAATATAGCATTCATAATTATTTATAATCTTTCCTTTTTGGTTACTTGTTGTCACTATTTGCCCAGTTTCTAAGTTTAATTTCTCGAGCATATCCTTATTTAGATCTTCAAAATTATTTGGTGTAAGTATATTTTCTAAATCATCAACTCTATATGAAACCACTCCAGCCATTGGAGCAGTAACATACTCAGAATTTTGTCTTAATTCATTCTGATAATTTTCTCTTTCTTTTATCAATCCATTAATATATGAGCCAGCCTGACTTAAATCACCTGCTATTTTAGATTTTTTTGTTATATATGTGTTTATATCCCTTTTATATTCTGATATTTCTTGAATATTATTTTTTATGCTAAGTCCATCAATTTTAGTTTCTATTTGATTTTCAATTGCCTTTATATCACTAGGAAACATATTAGTCTTCCCTTGCATAGCCTCTTGCATTTTACTATTCAACTTATCAATCTTAGCGTTTATTTCTTCTTCATTTTCACTTGCATATCTAAAAATTTGATTTCCTTTGGCAACTTTTTCTCCTTCCGCTTTAATCTGTATCATCTCATTTTTAGAATTACTTTCTTTTGCAATTTTTTCATCTCTTATAACATAACCGAACAGCACTTTCCTCATTGTATATAGTTCCTTTTTCAATCATAAACATATCAGTTGGAACAATTACTAATTTTATAACTTTATATACAATATATATAATCAATCCTATAGCAATAATGGGAATTAACATTCTAGCTATATTATTTTTATTAAGTTTTTTATTTTTAATTTTTTTACCTTTTTTTGTAGCCAACTAATGCAATCCCTCCTTTTTTTAATTATGCGTTTTAAATCAACTTAAGTATTACGTTTATATTTTGCTCCAATTCATCTCTTCCATTTAACCAATAAGTTTCCTTATTTTTTTTAAACCAAGTTATCTGTCTTTTTGCATATCTTCGTGTTTCCATTTTTATCTTATCTATCATTTCCTCTTTATTAATATTTCCCTTTAAATAGGCTACAACTTCTTTATATCCGAAGTCCCTGCATAGCTGTTGGAAATTCTTTGTATTTTTCTATTATAGATTTTACCTCATCTATTAATCCATTATCTATCATTTCGTCCACTCTTTTATTGATTCTGTCATATAAAATTTCTCTATCCATATTAATGGCAAACACTTTATAATTGTATTTTACTTCATTTTTTCTAGATTCTAAGTCTTGCTGAGTTTTTGTTTTTCCAGTCTTATGATAAATTTCAAGTACTCTTATTATTCTCTTCTGGTCGTTTTTACTTATTTTTTTCATCGCTTCTGGATCAATTTGAGTGGCCATATCATACAATTTTTGTAGACCTTGACTCTCCGCAATTCCATTTAATTTATTTCTATAAGTTTCATCTATTTCTTCTTCCTGAAATTCTATGCCATATATTAAAGAATTAATATATAATCCTGTTCCTCCACAAATGATAGGAGTTTTTCCTTTATATAAAATCTTATCAAGGCACTTTTCAGCTTCTTTTTTATATGATGAAACAGTATATCTTTTGCTTGGAGGTACAAAGTCTATCATATAATGTTTAATTCCTTTCATATCTTTTTTAGATATCTTGGCTGTTCCTATATCCATATCTTTATATATTTGCATAGAATCAGCAGATATTATTTCTCCATTTATTCTTTTAGCAAGTTCAACGGCCATGTTTGATTTACCTGATGCCGTTGGCCCTTCAATTACAATTACTGTAGGTTTGTCCATAACTTTTCCTTTATTTTATTTGATATTTTAATAATTTGTTGTTTGTAAAATATCAATTGATTTCTAGAAAAGGTTATATTTATTTGTTTCTCAGTTACGCGATCCAGCTTTCGTTACATGAAACTGTTGTTGCTTTAGCAACTTACAGGTTCAGTAACGTAATTCGGGTTGGAAACAAATAAATAAACCTTTTCTAGAGAACACTTAATTAAATAAATTACAATTTGTTTTACCTTCTACTAAACTTACGTTCAATCTCATACTTACTCATTTTTATTGCTGTAGGTCTACCATGTGGACATGTAAATGGATTTGGTAAAATTAATAATTTTTGCATTAAATTATCCACTTCTTCTTTATTTAAACTCATATTTGCTTTTACTGCTGCTTTGCATGCTATTGTACTTATAAACTTATCTTCTTTTTCCTGTGTTGCAGTTATTGCAACAGTATCAATTTCATCTAATAATTGTAAAAATAATTCTTTAGTATCTAATTCCATACATAACGACGGAACTCCAATTAGTCTTATTGTGTTATCTCCAAATTCTTCAAACATAAATCCTGCCTTTTTAAATAATTCCGTATTCTCTTTTACAATTTCTTTTTCTTTATGTGAAAGTGTTATTATGTCTGGAAGTAACATTATCTGTGAATCCTTTTCTGTATTACTATAAAAATTTTCTTTTACCTTTTCATACATTATTCTTTCATGAGCAGCATGTTGATCTATAATGTATATTTCATCTTTTATTTCTATAACTATATATGTAGAAAAAAGTGCTCCTATATATTTATAACTAGGTATTTTAGAATAATTTTCATCTTGCTCAAATACTGATATATTTTCTATTGAATCTAATTTTACACTCTCTACTTTTTCTTCTTCTGGTACTTTTTTTTCAGGAAGTTTTCCAAATGCTTTTACATACATCTCATCAAATCCTTCTTTAATTTCTCCAGATGCTCTAGATGTTTCTTGCATGTTTTTTTGCATATTTATAATACTTGCCATTTTATCTATTTGCTCTTCTGTTGGAATTTTAAATTTTTCTTTTTTAGCTTCTGTTTTTGGCTCTTCTACTATACCATTCCTTTTATTATATAACTCTTTAATCGTATTTGCTCCATCTGGAATAATACCCTCTTCTTGCTCCTCTACATCTTTCTTTTTAAAAATATTAATGAAACTTGGAATTCTCATCGTTTGATTTTTAAAATCTTGCTCATTTTCTTTTTGATTTAAGCCTTCAAATAAATTATCTTTATTTTGTTCCACATCATTTACTGTTGCATCAGTATTTTTTTCAGGAGTTCTTACTAATTCTTCTTTTAATAAACTTTCTCTAATTGAATGATAAACTGCCTTAAATATCTTTTGTTCTTCTGACCATCTTATTTCTAATTTAGTTGGATGAACGTTAATATCTATTTTTTTAGGATCTATATCTACATTTAAAACTAAAAATCCATATTTTCCTATTGTTAATAAGCCTTTAAAAGCTTGTTCAGCAGAAGCCGATAATGTTTTATCTTTTATATATCTTTTATTAACAAAGAATAATTGATAACTTCTATTATTACGTGCAATTTCTGGTTTTCCAACTACACCTTTTACCTTTATATCTTCATATTCATAATCTACTGGTACAATTCCTTCTGCAACTTCTTTTCCATATATGTTATAAATTACACTTTTTATATCTCCATTACCAGTAGTTTGTATAACTGTTTTTGTTCCATTAATTAATTTTATAGAAATATTTGGGTTTGCTAATGATATTCTTGTTACTACATCTTCAATATATCCTGCTTCTGTAAAATCTTTTTTTAAAAACTTATATCTTACAGGTGTATTAAAAAATAGATTGCTTACTGTTATCGTAGTTCCGATTTGACTAGCAATTTCTTCTTGTTCTAATACTTTACCACCTTCTACTAATATTCTATTACCAATTTCATCGTCTTCAGTTCTTGATATCATTTCTACATTTGCAATTGCTGCAATACTAGCTAAAGCCTCACCTCTAAATCCCATTGATTTAACTGTTTCTAAATCATCTGCTTTTCTTATTTTACTAGTAGCATGTCTTTCAAATGCAAATTCCATATCATCCTTAGATATTCCGAATTCCGTTATCTATAATTCTTATTTTACTAATACCACCATTTTGTATTTCAACAGTTATTTTAGTAGCTTCTGCATCTATTGAGTTTTCTATTAATTCCTTAACTACTGAGGCAGGTCTTTCAATAACTTCTCCGAGCTGCAATTTTATTTATTGTTAGTTCATCTAATAATACAATTTTACCCAATTTAATTTCCCCCTTAAATTCGAATAAATTATATCATAAAGATAAAAAATTTTGTACATATATTTTTCAAATTCATTAAAATTGTATACAAAAGTTAAAATTAAAATTTTGGGAAGAATTAATTTGTTTGAAACGCTAAACGAAGAAAAGAAATTAATAGTTAGAATATTTTCTGAAGAAACAGTAAATAAACTCACAAACTGTGAGTTTATTTATCTTTATACAATAAATTATTTTGTCCCTTGCATTGCTGCACCTATTATTCCAGCATCATTCTTGAGTTCTGCAACTGTAAATTTAGGTATTGATTCTTTATTAAATAACTCTCCTTTTTCTATTATTCTTTTTTCTAGTTTTTCAAGTAATATATCTTTATAATAGGCAAAGCTTCCTCCTATTGATATTGCTTCTGGTTCAAATATGTTAATTAAATTTACTACTCCTATGCTTAAATATTCTATATATGTATCAATCATGTTTTCAAGTTTTTTGTCGTTTCTATTTTTAATTATAAATTCTTTTATATTTTTTCCATCTATATCTGGTAAACCAAACTCTTTTTGTATTGTTTCTTTAAATCTTCTAATAGAAGCGTATGCCTCAAAGCAACCTTTTCTTCCGCAATTACATTTTTTACCGTCTTTTTGAATTACCATATGTCCTATTTCAAATCCAGAATATCTTTTAGGTTTTAGTAATTCACCATTTAAAAAAACTGCTCCACCAACTCCTGTACCTGCTATTAGAAATAATGCATCATCATATTGTTTTAAGCTTCCAAATTTCTTTTCTGCTATAGCTGCAGATTTAGCATCATTTTGTAAATATATTGGTATATTAAATTCTTTTTTTATTTCTTTTTCAATATCTAAATTTTTAATACCTAGATTATCTGACTTTATAACTACACCATTAGATACGGTTCCAGGAAATGTTATACCAATTAATTCTATATCATTAATATTTATTTTGTTTTCTTTTATTATTTCTTTAAGTAATTGAACTATTGTATCTATTACTACTTTTGACATATCTTTTTCATGCAACAAATAGTCTCTTTCTTTTTTATATAATATTGTACAACTTTCTTCTATAATTCCTAAACCAATATGACTTCCACCTACATCAATACCTATCTTCATTTTTTACTCCTTTAAAAATTATTTTTTGTATAAGAAAATTCTAGAAGCTATCATGAATTTCCAAATATTAAATAAATTACAATTTATAAATATGCTGAGAATAACCATGTACCCATGTATATTTGTATCATTGGTACTAATACAACTAGTGTTACAAAAATTAGTAAGATCCCTACTATTAGATACACAATTTGAGGTAGCGTTTTCATTATTTTTGTCATTATATTATCAATATCTATTTCCATGTATTCTAATAGTTTTTCCATCATTTCTGCTAAATCTGTTTGCATTCCTATTTTTAACATTTCAGTAATCATAGGACTTGATAATCCAGATTGTTCGAATGGTTCTATCCAACTTTGTCCTACCAATATATTATTAATTGATGATTCTATTAATGAAAGCATAACTACATTAGTCGCTATACTTTTACTTGTTTCTAATGCATCTTGTATTCTCATTCCATTTCTTATATTTAACAAAATTGCTTTTATTAATCTTGAAAAATCAATTGCATATATTAAGGATCCAAATACTGGCATTCTATATTTAAAATTATCAAATCTGTACCTTCCATGTGGAGTTTTTATATAAAAATATATGGATATCAAGACTACTAATATTATGAATGTTGGTATATACCAAAACTTTACTAATTTATCTAATACTCCTTTAAACCATAATGTAATTGCAGGTAGCTGATCAGTACTTCCTACTTGATTAAGCACATTTTGTATAGCAGGAATAGCAACTAAAGTACCAATTATCAATAACGCTAACAATCCTACAAATTGTATGATATTTGGAACTAAAATACTTTTTATTTTTTTATTTAATTTTGCTGTTTCATCTAAATATTGAACTGCTTGTTCTAATGCTCTGGTTAATGATCCGAGATAATTCTCCTACTCTTATCATGTTTATATATATTGGTGGAAAAATACCTGCATAGTATTCCATTGTAGTATACATGTTTTCACCAGCTTCTACACCTAAAAGTATGTCCTCTATTATAGCTCTGAATGAAGGATTTTCTGTAGACTCTATAATTGTAGATAATGCGTGTATATTATTAAAATTAGCTTTTTTTAAAAGATAAAAATCTTGCGTAAATATAACTATATCCCTATTAGTTATTTTTAAATTTGTAAATAGAATTTTCTTTGCTTTTTGTTTAAATGTTGTTTTAGATATATTATTATTTTCTCTTAATCTCACTGATTTCAATATACTATCATTTGTTTCAATATTCTTTTTTTGTTTTTTTCTAACTTTACTTGCTTTACTGTTCATTTGTATTTGAGTAACTTTAATTGGCATAAATCCATTTCTTTTCAATTTTCTTAATAAAATAAATTTATTTATCTCTTCTACTCTATTATTTACTACTTGTCCTTTTTTATCTACAGCTTTATAAACATATAAAGGCATTGCTTAAGTCCTCCATTCTTTTCTAGTTTATCCTCTCTTTATCTTCATTTGCATAATTGTTCTGTTTAAGGTTTCGATATTTTTTTCCTCAATTTGTGCTTTTGCTTGCTCTAACGTTATTTTCTCATTAACAAATAATTTAGCAATTGAATTTATAAGACTAATATTTCCTTTATCTATGTTACTTTGCATTGCATCTTCTAGTTCTGAAACACTAAATTTGTCTTTTCTAATGCATCCAGCAACTACATTATCTACTACCATAACTTCTGGTAATAATACTAAATTTCCATCTACACCTTTTAATAGTCTCTGTGATATAACAAGTTTTAATAAAGAAGACATTAAATATTTTATACTTGCTTGATCTCGTATTTCATAAAAATTTATCATTCTATCAATTGTTTCAGCACAAGATTTTGTATGCAAAGTTCCTATTACTAAATGTCCTGATTCTGCCATATCTATAGCAGCTTCCATAGTCTCTTTATCTCTTATCTCTCCTATTACTAATATGTCACAATCCTCTCTTAATGAATTTTTTACTCCATCTTTAAAATTATCAACATCTCCGCCTTTTCCAACTTCCTTTTGAACTATTATTGATTTTTTACAAGTATGTTTGTATTCTATTGGTTTTTCTAATGTTAAAATTTTTTTATTCTGTTTTTCATTTATTTCATCTATTAAGGCATTTAAAGTTGTAGTTTTACCTGAGTTTGTTTTTCCAGTTACTAATATTAAACCATGTGGTTGATATGTCATACGTCTTACTATATCTGGAACACCCAAATCGTCAAATTTTGGTAAAGTATTTTTTATAATTCTCATAGTAAATATAGGCATATCCCCTGATGATGATATATTTACTCTTAATCTTATATCTTTATATTCAAAAGATATATCTAGCCTTTTTGTATTTTTATATATTTCGTCTTTTTCTACATTACCTCTTAAAAAATAGTCATATGCCTCATATAATTCGTTTTCTTCGATTACATCATAATCCTCTAATTCTTTCAATTCTCTTGAAATTCTTAGTATAGGTTTTAAACCAAATATTAAATGTACATCTGATGCATCTTTTTCTATTGCACTATCTAGTACTTTATTTATATTTAACATCATTTTCCTCCTTAATACATTTTATTTTTAATATATTACCAATTTTCTATCCAACTCTTTTAGATTTGTTATTCCATCTATAACTTTATTAATTCCATCTACTAATAATGGTTTATAGTTGGTTTTTAATGCTTCATTTCTAATCTCTATTGTTGAGGCATCCTTTACTATTAGTTCTCTAATATTATCTTCTATAGATAAAATCTCAAATATACCTATTCTTTCATAGTATCCACTATTATTACACTCTCTACATCCCACTGCATCATATGTATATTTTCCTTCTAAATTAAATTTAACATTGTATCTCTCTCCAATTTGATTAATTAGTACTTTTTCTTCATCTGTAAATTCCCTTTTTTTAGCACATTTTTTACATAGCTTTCTTACTAATCTTTGTGATACTAATGTTCCAACAGTACTTGATATGTCATAATTCGATACACCCATTTTTCTAAGTCTTGTTATAACTTCCACGCTATCTATAGTATGTATTGTTGATAAAACATAATGACCAGTTTGTCCAGCTTGAAATGCTATTTCTGCGGTCTCTTTATCTCTTATCTCTCCGAAGTAATATAATATCTGGATCTTGTCTTAAAACAGTTCTTAATGAATCTGCAAATCTTAATTTTTCGTTTATTTCTATTTGATTTAATCCCGGTATACGAATTTCTACGGGATCTTCAATTGTTGTAATATTTATTTCTGGTCTATCTAAATAATCTATTATACTATATAATGTTGTTGTTTTTCCTTCACCTGTTGGTGCTGCAATTATAGTAATGCTATTTCTTTTGTTAAAACTTGATTTTAAGGCTTGTTCATCTTGTGGAAATCCTAAGTCTGAAAGACCTCTAATATTAAGATCTTTTTTAAGTAACCTTAATACAAATTTTTCGCCATGTATATTTTTTTGTGAAGATACACGAATATTATAATCTGGATATGTAACAATTCTACCATCTTGTGATTCTTGTTTTTCTTGATACATATTAGAAATTGCTTTTAGTCTTCCTACTATTTGAGATTGTTTTTCTTTAGGAAGTTTTGCAGCATTTACTAATTCTCCATCTATTCTATATCTCACTCTTATTGACTCTTCTAATGGTTCTATATGAATATCACTTGCTCTCTTTTTTATTGCAGTTTTTATAATTGTATCAATAAGCCCTATAGCGTCACCACTTGAATTTATATTATCAGTTGCAGATCCTTCTAATGATTCTAAAATAGCATTAATATTTTTTTCAAATGTGATATACCTTTCCATTATAAGCCCTTTATTCAAAAGAATTAATCTAACTGTATCTACAGCTCTTCTATTTAATGTATCTGAAAAACATACCTTTATCTTATTACCTGTTATATCAAAAGGAATTGCCTTGTTTTGCTTTGCAACATCTAATGAAATATAATCTGCTACGTTCAATTTTATATCATTCTGAGTTAATAATATTGATTTTTCATCCAATATATCTCCTAAAGCTTCTACTAATATATTTTCATTACATAACCCTAATTTGTTTATTATATCTATTACTTTCATATTTGGATAATCTCTTTGGTAATCTAAAGCTTTATTAACATCTTCTTCATTGACTATTCCTCTTTTAACCAATTCAATACCAATAGGTCCTCTTCTTCTGTTATCCATATAGTATTTCCTCCTTCATAATTTGCAATTATCAACTAATACTTTTTCTATATGTATAAATATATTTATATTATAATATATTTCTTTTGCTTTTTATATAGTTTTTATTCTTTTACATAAAATTACCAATTCCAGTTCTATAGTGAATATACATTATTTAAATATTTATATACTTAGCTAATCCATTAGCTACCTATGCTTACTACTATTGGGTATACTCTTCGTTAATTATAACTCTTTTCATCTCTATCGTTTGTTCTTTATTTCCTAACATGTATCTTACTTTCATTGTTATTTCTTGTACTAAGTCTAATTTGTCTGTATTTTCTTTTGTTTGATTGTATTTTATAATATTTATTTCTGCTTTATAAGGAGTATTAATATCTTCTTCTTGTTTTTCTTTCATTTTTACTTCAGCATCATTTTTTACTGTAGTTCCATCTTGTTCATAGTAGTACTTATTATTAAAATAGCTAATCAATTCTTCTTCGCCTATTTTATCATAATTAATTTTATCAATATATTCAAATACATCAATAATATAGCTAGTTGCCTTACTCATTCTCTTTACTGAGCTGTTTGATATATATATATTATATGAAATTGTTGCAATTAGTCCTGCAAATAATGAAATAATCAATACAGCAATTAGAGCATCTGAACCAGTAAAACCCCTCTGTTCTTCTAATATCTTATTCTTCATAATTATATCCCCTTAAAAAATATAGCTTTGTAAAATTATCATAAATATATTAGTAAAGCATAAGTAAAATCCAATACTTATATTTTGATTTTTTATTTCTACTATATTTTTTTTATTTCTATTTAAAATCATTTGCTTTATAGATATTAATAAAAATGTAATTATTATACTTAAAATAACTAACTCTTCTTTAATAAAAATTAATATGTATGCGCATAAAGTTAAAATTTGTATTGTATATAATTCCTTTCCTTTTATTTTTAATAAAATTGTATTTATTAGTATTAATACTAGCATAATAATTATATATATGATATATCTATATATATTAATGTGTAATACATATAAATATATTATATATCCTATCCCCGATATTAAGCTAAATAATAACACAAGATTCAATATACTATGATTTTCTCTGTCAATTCCACCAATAATAAATAAACTAGATATAAATAATACTCCAAAAATAAAATATATTAATTTTTCTATTTCTAATTCATATATATTAATTTTTAGAGTTAACCCAAATAAAAGAAAAACTATACCAGAAAGTATTTCTAATATTATATATCTTTCCCTAATTTTTTCTTTACAATATCTACATTTGCCACCAAGTGCAATATAGCTAAATACTGGTATTAAATCTATAAAACTAAGTTTATGATTACATTTCGGGCAATACGACCTTCCATGAACTATACTTTGTTTAATTGGTATTCTATATATGGCAAGTGAAAAAAAACTTCCAAATAAAGTACCTATTATAAAAATTAAAAAGTATATTATTATTTCCAAATTGCTACTCCTTTTATAGTATTTTAGGCATATACATTATTTTAATGCATATGCCCATTATGCAAGTATTTTATATTTTTATAACATTAAGAGTTTGGTTTTGTATATTCATCAATATTAACTGAGGTACCATCTATATTTACTACTCCGTTAGACAATTCTCTTTCAGCTGTTGCTTCATTATTTGTATTTTTTGCTGCATCTTTTGCAGAAGTAAATAATCCACCTTTTAATGCTACTGTTAAAGAAACACCCACTAATATCATCATAACTATAATAGTAATTATTAAAGCTATTAAAGTAATACCTTTTTCTTTTTTCATCATTTGTTTCCCTCCTTTTTTATTATTTATATATATTATTTTAATAAATAATATCAATAATTTTTACCTGGTGTATTAATATACACCTCTTTTTTATTTGTATTATTTAATTCTTCATTATTAGAAGTACTATTATTATTTGTAACATTGTTAGCATTTTTTGTTGTATTTTCTGTTGTTGTATTTTTATTTACTGTATTTTCTGTTGTTGTATTTTCTGTTGCATTTTGAGTATAATCTGCAAATGGATTTGCTTTTCCTTTATCATAATCATTTGTAGATTCATATAAATCTAGATCTGTACTATCAATATAATATGTTCTAACTATATTTTCTTCTGCAGTAGAAATTTGTAATTCTTGTTTAATATTTTCTGGAATAGTATATGCTTCTAGTTCAATTGGTACTGTTTTATTATTTGGAATATATTCATAAAATATTATAGCAAGTACCAAAATTACAGCTATTAAAATTAATAAAACTATTCCTATTTCTTTAATAATTGTTTTTGCCATTATTCCCCTCCATTATCTAATCTAAAGTAATTCCTATATTTTCTACTGTAAATTTGGCCTGAAGTGTTATTCCGTCACTTCTAGTATTTGTTTTTAAAACATTTTCATTGCTTTTATCTGAAGATGTAGTACTATTAGTATTTTCCGAATTAACAGTAGTATTCGTATTATCATCGTTAGAACTATTACCATCATTAGCATCAGTTGCATCATTGTCATTGTTGTCATTATTGTCATTATTAGCATTATTTTCATCATTAGAATTATTGGCATTAGTTGTTTGTGCATTATTACTACTTATTTCTGATGAAATATCAAAATTTTTAATTTCAAAATTTAATTCTTCATCATTTTCTATATCATATAGAAAATCAGTAATGCTTGTATAGCTACCCATTAATGTAAATTGTAAATTATAAATATCTTCGGATTGTGTAGATATTAAATCTAAATTTAATGATTTCACGCCTCTATTTTTTCTATAATTTCCTAATATTGTCCATAAATAATGTATTTTATATGTTTTGATTTCAACACTACCAATCGGATTTTTTTCTTTACTAACTGAACTCTTATTTTCATACTGTTGTTTACTAATCTTTAATTTCTTTATAGCATCTTCTAATCCTTCAACTTCTGCTGGGTATGTTTTACTAGAAAGTTCATTTGCTTTATCAAATTTTTCATCTAAATTGTTACTTGCTTCCTTTATGGAATTAATACTTTTAATTTTTAGCAAATTCATACCTTTAGCAAGTGCAAAATAGGATAAAATTAACAATAATACAATTAAAATTGATATTAATATCTTTTTCACGATACTCTCCTTCTAAGTTTATTATCAATACGGTAAATTACCATTTATAGTAACTAATATAAATTCCCCTTGTCTTACACCTGATGTAGCAGTTACATCTGTTAATATGTTTTCATTTTTTATTTTAGCTATGAAATATCCTAATTGTTCATATTCTTTTGATTGTGCTTCTATCTCTATCTGTTTCCCAGTTGCATTTTTTATGGATAATAATTGTACCTCTTTTGGTATATTAAACATTATTTCTGTTAAAAAATTTGGAAGAACATTTTTTTTCGCATAACTCTCTGTAAGTTTATTATTAGCTTCATTTATTTTATCAATCATAGAATTATATTGTGTAGTTCTTTCATTAATAAGCCTTGTATTATTTGTCACATCAGATGTTTTTTGTTGTGAATCATCAATAAAGGCCTCAATTTCTGTTTCTTTTTTGTTAATTTGATTAATAAGAACAGAAGATAAACCTACATATACTATTAATAAAATTAGTATTCCTGCAGTAAATCTTATCATATTTTTTTCAATATTATCTAATGGCTTAGAAAAATCTTCTTTAAACGAATTTTTTAATTTTGATGTAACATTTGAAATCGAATTATTTTTACTACTTGGTTTACCAATCTCCATAGTTAGTAATTCTTTTAAGAAATCAAATGTTCCTCTATTTTTAAAGTTTATTTCTTTGTTTCCAATTCCCAATCCTTGTAAAGCCAAAGCTATTGCAGAGTTTACCTCTATATAATCTTTTATATTCAATTTTATATTTGATTTTTGAATAAAAAATGGTGATAATATTTCACATTGCATTTCAGGAAAATTTTCTTGGAAATATAAATCAATATTATTAATTGCAGTAGCTAAACCCGTTAAATATATCTCACTTATATCTAATTTATTATCTGCAATAATTTGTTTTAATTTTTCAACTATCTTATATAATACTGGCATAATATCTTCTATATATTCATTCTCTTCTACCTGAAGATTTCTACCTTGACTAGTATATATTGTAGTATTTTTACAAATTTCATAAGCTTTAGCATATGAATTTTCTTTTGTTATAATGTTGCTAAAGATTTCTTCCATACCTATATTTATCAATTCTACTTTATGGATTTTCCCATTAATTATGAAAGTAGCAGAAGTATTATTTTCTATATTTAATATTACTTTGTTTTTATTATCTAAACCACGTATTAAATTTGCTATACTAATTGGTAATGGAGATAAACTATTTACTTTGAATCCAGATAATAATTGAAGTCTTCCCACTATATCAGCTTTTTCTGTATATGCATATAAACTTGTAACCTTATCTTTATCGTCTAAATTAGGCACTAACAAATTCCTATATTCCAAAGCATTATCGTTTTTGTGGTTTTCATTGCAAAAATATTCAAATTCAGTTTTTACTGCTTTATTTAAATCTTTTTGATTAAGTAAACTAAAAAGTTCTGAATAAGTATATTTTTCGTCTGATAAATTTGTACTAATTGGAACTTTATAGCTGTATGTCTCATTTACAATTTGCTTAACTGCTTCATCAATATTATCAGAAAATTTTATTCCAAAAGCTTCTACTTTAAAATTGTCACGATCTTTAGAGACTGTTGCGTATTTAATTATATTATCTTCAATATATAGTCCTAAACTTTTTGGCATTGCTTTCTCCTTTTATTTTTACTTTTCTTTTTTATTTTATATTTTTTTATGTATTTGATACTTGAATATTTCTCATCTTATAGCAAAATATGCTAATATTACATTTTTTTCTTTTTATTTTATATTAATATGGTTCAAAGTCAATATATTTTACGTAATTGTAATTTAATTGTAATGAAAATGTAATATATTTTTCTCAGCTTTTTTGCATGTTTTTAGCAATTTTGGAAAATATAAAAATATCACATTAAATTCTCGAATGGAGGTTTTTATATATGACAATAGAAAAACATTTAAAACTAACTGGTATATCTGATGTGTCATGGAAAGATGCTATAAATAAGACAATTATTGAAGCATCTAAAAGTATTGATTATATTTCATCTGTTACTGTATTAGAACAAACAGCTAAAATTGATGGAAATAAAATTGTTCAATACTACTCTACAATAGATTTATCTTTTAGTATTGATGAAACTAGAGACAATAGAAAGGAGAACTAGTACCAATGAAACCTATTAATACACAAAAAGAGTATCAAGAATATGTTAATCAAAAATCACCAAACTCACCAATAATAAAAAACTGTTTTAATGCATTCTGGGTTGGTGGACTAATTTGTACAATTGGACAATTTATAATGGAAATTTGTAAATATAGAGGTTTAGATAATGAGTTAAGTGCAACTATAACTTCCATTATTTTAATATTCTTAAGTGCATTTTTAACAGCCCTTAACATATTTAATAAAATTGGTAAATTTGCTGGTGCAGGATCACTTGTTCCTATAACAGGTTTTGCAAATTCAATTGTATCTCCTGCTATGGAATATAAATCTGAAGGATACGTTATGGGAGTTGGTGCAAAAATGTTTACAGTAGCTGGTCCAGTACTAGTTTATGGTATTTCAACATCTATTCTTGTAGGTATATTATACTTAATTTTTAACACTCAAACAATAACATTAGTATAACACTTTAATTGTTTTATATTTATATAAATTGTAATTTGTTTTTGAGAGGTAAGCGGTGCGAAGTGAGAAGTGTGATTTTGTAGGTTTTTCCCTAATTTCCCATTTCTTACTTCTCACATCCCACTTATCAAAAGATAATTTTCTTAACAGTTAAACAGAAAGGAGATTTTATGCAAAAAATAGGTAGTCAAAGTATTAAATTTGATAATCCAATAAATATATTAGAAACTGCATCTATAGTTGGTCCAAAAGAAGCAGAAGGACCAATGGCGCAGTATTTTGACAAATGTCTAGAAGATGAATTTTGGGGAGAAAAAACTTGGGAAAAGGCAGAAAGTAAAATTATTAGAGAAACTGTAAATTCTAGTATTATCAAATCAAAAGTTCCTGCAGATAAAATAGATTATTGTTTTGCAGGTGACTTGTTAAATCAATGTATTTCGTCTAGCTTTGGTTTAAGAGAATTAAATGTTCCTTTTTTTGGAATATTTGGGGCCTGTTCAACATTTGTAGAAGCTCTAAGTTTAGCCTCTGTTTTTATTGATGGAGGTGGAGCAGAAAATGTCATAGCAGCAGCTTCTAGTCACTTTTGCAGTGCAGAAAAGCAGTTTAGATTCCCTTTAGAACTTGGTAATCAAAGGCCACCTTCTTCACAATGGACTGTAACCGGAGCAGGTTCAGCAATAGTATCTAAAAATGGAAACGGTCCGTATATAACAAATATTACAACTGGAAAAATTGTAGACATGGGAATAAAAGATGCAAATAACATGGGAGCTGCAATGGCACCTGCATTTGTTGATACTCTTTTAACACATTTTAAAGATACTGGTAGAAATCCAAGTTATTATGATGGAATATTTTCTGGAGATTTGGGATATATAGGAAAGGAAATAGCAACTGAGCTTTGTCAAACTAAAGGATATAATATCAAAAATAATTATAATGATTGTGGGGTTATGATTTTTGATAAAGAAAAACAAGATACTCATTCTGGTGGTTCTGGATGTGCATGTTGTGGATCAATCTTCTCTGGATATTTATTTAATCAATTAAAGCAAAAAAAGTTAAATAAAATACTTCTTATAGCAACTGGAGCACTAACAAATGCTACTTCTAGTCAGCAAGGAGAATCTATTCCTGGTATTGCCCATGCAATATCTATAGAAAATCAAATTAATTAAATAGAAAGGATTTATATTATGCAAGATTTTTTTAATAATTTAGATTGGATGCAATTTTTACGTTGTTTTGTAGTAGGTGGATTAATTTGTATTATTGGTCAAATTTTAATTGATAAGACTAAACTTACTCCCGCAAGAATACTTGTTATATTTGTAACTACTGGAGCAATACTTCGGAGGTCTTCGGAATATACCAAAAATTAATTGATTTTGCAGGTGCAGGAGCAACGGTTCCTTTAACTGGTTTTGGTAATCTTCTTGCTAAAGGTGCTATTCAAAAAGTACAAGAATCAGGTTTAGTTGGAGCATTTACTGGTGGAACTGCAGCAGCTGCTGGAGGAATTGCAGCAGCAGTATTCTTCGGATATATTGCATCACTTGTTTCAAAACCAAAAATGAAAAAGCAATGAAACTTTTTGCTCGGAGCAAAAAGTTTCAAAAATATGGGAGAAATTGCTCCGAGCAAAAAGTTTCAAAAAAAGAAGCTGAATTTAATTCTAGCTTCTAATTTTTTTATTTCATTTTATGCTTTTTTTGCAATTTCTGCAATTTCTGTAAATGCCTTCATATCATTTACTGCTAAGTCTGCAAGCATTTTTCTATTGATTGTAACATTAGCTTTTTTTAGTCCTGCAATCATTTTACTGTATGTTGTTCCATTCATTCTTGCCGCTGCATTTATTCTTGTGATCCATAATTTTCTAAAATTACTTTTTTTATCTTTTCTTCCAACATAAGCATATGATAATGATTTAAGCACTGCTTGATTTGCATTTCTAAATCTATAACTTTTTGCTCCAAAATATCCTTTTGCTTGTTTTAACACTTTTTTATGTTTTTTTCTTGTTATTCTTGCTGTTTTAACTCTTGCCATTTAAATTTCCTCCTTATCCATATGGTAATAATTTTTTAACTCCTGCTTCGCATGTTTTATCTGCATAGGCTTTTACTCTTCTTGACATTTTTTGTCTTTTTGTTTTTGTTGCTAATCTATGTCTAGAGTTTGCTGATGTTCTTTTTACTTTTCCTTTAGCTGTATAAGAATATCTCTTTGCAGCTGCTTTATTTGTTTTTAATTTTGGCATTTTTGTACCTCCTTATATGATTATTATTTATTTGGTGCTAGTATTATAAACATATTTTTTCCTTCTAACAAAGGTTTTTTTTCTAATGTTGCTATTTCAGATAATTCTTCTGAAAATTTATTTAATACCTGTTCACCTAATTTTACATAGTTAAGTTCTCTACCTCTAAATCTAACTGTTATTTTAACTTTATTTCCTTCACTTAAAAATTTTTTAGCATTCTTAACTTTGAAATTAAAATCGTGTTCTTCAATATTAGGTGTGACTCTTAACTCCTTTAGCTCAAATATTTTTTGTTTCCTTTTAGATTCTTTTTCACGTTTTGCTTGTTCAAATTTATATTTTCCATAATTCATTAGTTTGCATACTGGATTAGTTGGATTTGAAGAAACTAAAACTAGATCTAAATTTTTATCCATTGCTAAGTTTATTGCATCATGTATAGACATTTTTTCTAATTTATTTCCTTCACTATCAATTACTTGAACTTCTTTGAATCTTATTTGATCATTTATTAATAGGTCTTGCTTTATCTTATTCACCTCCAGACAAATGAAAAACTTGTTCTAAAGAACAAGTTAATCCACATCGATATTTATATTACCTATTTTGTTATTTGTAATTTAAATATTAACCTTTTTCCCCATTTGGATAAGGTGAGAAGTGGATTCTTCTTCTTTAACCTTAAATATAATAACCTATTTTTTTAAAAATGTCAAGGTTTTTGTTGACTTTTTTTAATTTATATATTAAAATAGTTGGGTACGAATATTTGTAAGATTATATTTTATCCTATTACCCGGTAGATTAAAAATGTGTCTTATATAATTAAAAAATAAGTTAATAAGGGAGGAACAACTTTACAATGAATAATACAACATATATGGCAAAGAAAAGTGAAATTGAAAGTAAATGGTATATAATTGACGCTAGCCAAAAACCATTAGGTAGAGTAGCTGCTGAAGCTGCAAAATTATTAAGAGGAAAACATAAACCAACATTTACACCAAATCAAGATACAGGTGATCATGTTATTATACTAAATTGTAGTAATGTTATTTTAACAGGAAAAAAATTAGATCAAAAAATATATAGACATCATTCAGGATATATTGGAGGTATGAAAGAATTAACAGCTAAAGAAATGCTTACAAAAAATCCTGAAAAAGCAATGATGCTTGCAATAAAAGGAATGCTTCCACATAATAGATTAGGAAGAAAAATGATTAATAAAGTAAGAATTTATGCAGGATCAGAACATGAAAATCAAGCACAGAAACCTGAAGTTTGGGAGGTAAAGTAATATGGCAACAAAAAAAGAAAAAATAACATTCTATGGAACAGGTAGAAGAAAAAAATCTATAGCAAGAGTAAGACTTGCAAATGGTAATGGAAACATTACAATAAACAATAAACCTTTAGATGAATTTTTAGGAGTTGAAACTTTAAAAGTTATAGTAAAACAACCATTAGTTGCAACAAACTCATTAGACAAATTTGATGTTATTGCAAAAGTAACAGGTGGTGGAATTAGTGGTCAAGCAGGAGCTATAAGACATGGTATAGCAAGAGCTTTAGTAGAAGCAAATGCTGAATATAGACCAGTTCTTAAATCTGCTGGATTTTTAACAAGAGATGCAAGAATGAAAGAACGTAAAAAATACGGACTTAAAAAAGCAAGAAAAGCTCCACAATTCTCTAAGAGATAATTACACAAATATATATATAAATCCAGAATTTATATTCTGGATTTTTTATTGCTATACATTTATCATTTTTTCAATTATACATTCATCCTCTATTTTATTAATTCCAAAACATTTTTTACCTAAATCTTTTATTGATGCTCCGCAATGATATAATTCCTTATTATCAATTATTATAAATCTATCATGAAATTTATTACTTGTACTCATTTTTAGAATTGGATATTGTCTATTAAATTTTTGTATATCAATATTTTGTATATTACTTTTATCCGATGTTAATATTACTACTTCTACATTTTTTCTCTTTTTAGCTAGCATTTTTAAAATACTATCATCAATATAATTATCTATTACTAATATTTTTTTCTTTGCACTTTTTATTATATCAATTATTAAACTATAAGCATTATAAATTTGTCCTTCAAAAAATATTTTTTGTTTAAAATTTTCATCCTTTTGTAATTCATTAAATAGAATATCAAATTTTTTATCATATTCTAACATTTTATACTCTACTTTTGTTAATCTCTCAAACATTTGTGAATTTGACGATATGAATTTTCTCATTTCTACAAAAGCATTCATTATATTTATACTTACTTTAATTGCTATATCATTTTTTAGTAATCCTGAGAGCATTGCAATACCTTGTTCTGTAAATACATATGGAAGATATTTTCTTGTAACCTTTCCTTTATTAAGTTTTTTATTTAAGGTCGCAAATTGCGACCTTAAATTTAAGGTTTCTCTTTCTGTTAATTGAAAACAAAAGTTGTCTGGAAATCTTTCTATATTTCTCTTTACAATTTCATTTATACGTTTAGTCTGATATTGATATAATTCTGCAACATCACTATCTAGCATTACTTGCTTTCCTCTTATTGTGTATATTAAATTTTTTATATCTTCATTACTTACCACATTTAATTCATTTGGCATATATACACTTCCTTATATTAAACTACATATATCTTAAAACATTTGTTTGTAAAAGTCAAGTGATTTTTGGTATTTTTTGTAAATTAAAACTAAAAAGTGATTCCATTTTGGAACCACTTTTTATCGTTATTTTTTGAGGTGACAAATTGGCACCTCAAATTTTTTATTTTTCAATTATTAATAATTTTCTGCTTTGATTTCGAAATATGCTCTTGGATGTGCACATACTGGGCATACTTCTGGAGCTTCTTTACCAATATGAATATGTCCACAATTTCTACATTTCCAAATTTTATCTCCATCTCTTGAAAATACTAATCCGTTTTCTAAGTTTTCTAATAATTTCATATATCTTTCTTCATGCTCTTTTTCTATTTTTGCTACGCCTTCAAATAAATCAGCTATATGATCAAATCCTTCTTCCCTTGCTTCTTTTGCAAATTTAGCATACATATCTGTCCATTCATAGTTTTCTCCTCCAGCTGCTGCTTTTAAGTTTTCTTCTGTTGAAGGAATTCCATCATTTAGTAATTTGAACCACATTTTAGCATGTTCTTTTTCATTATCAGCTGTCTCTTGAAATATTGCTGCTATTTGCTCATATCCATCTTTTTTTGCTTTGCTTGCGAAATATGTATATTTATTTCTTGCTTGTGATTCTCCTGCAAATGCCTCCATTAAATTTTTTTCTGTTTTTGTCCCTTTTAAATCTGCCATTTTAAATACCTCCTAAATTTATATTTATTTTACAATCATTTTTTTCTTTATATTTTATATCATATTATACATTTTTTATCAAGTCTTATTTATTCAAATAGTTCTATTAAAGTCTAAAATAGTAATTAGATAATTTTTTAAAAAATTTGTTGAAAAATAAGTTAAAATTAAAAATTTTGTATAAAATTTTTATAAATGTATAGAATAATTATTATTAAAAAATGCTTTAAATAAAGCATTTTAAAATAATTTAAGAAAGGATTAATATTATGAAAAATTTTAAACAAATAGCTTTATCTATATTTATATTGCTATTATTCATTGTTTTTATTCCTAATTTTAGCAAAGCTACTACCAGCACAGTAAGTACTGATGAAGAATTAAGAACTGCTATTGAAAAAGCTACAGACGATGATGTTATTAAGCTTACAACAAACATATCCCTTATTAAACCAATTGAAATAACTGGTAAAAGAATTACAATTAATGGTAATGGATTTAGTATATCTAAAAATGATAATAACTGGAGTGATAATGGAAGTAATGCTACTTTAATTACTTCTGGTATAGATGCAAAAGTTACTTTATCTAATATCACTTTAAAAAATAGTAAAAAATATGGAGCTCAAGCTTACAATGGTGGTTACCTTGTTTTAGATAATGTAACAGCTACTGATAATGGTTATGGTGGAATATTAGTAAATGCAGGTACAGTAGAAGTTATAAAATTATCATTAGGACATAATGGTTTAGAAAATTCTAATAATGGTATAGAAGTTGCTAAAGGAAAAGAAATTCCAGATTCAGAAAAAAGCAATCAACCAAAATTAATTATGAATGGTGAATTAACATCAACACAAACTGAAAATGTTATTTACCTTGCAACAAATGATAGCTTAACTGAATTTTCAGTAGAAAATACTGATACTACTAAAAATCAAATATTTTTAAATGGTAATAAAATTGTTGTAACAGATGAAAATAATCAAGTTGTATTCAAAAGTAATGAAAATGATAAAATTCAGCTTGAAGGCGAAAGCTTTGCAAAAAATATTACAGTAACAATTAAATTAAATGATAAAACTGCAACTGTAACAGTAAAAGAAAATACTGTTCTAACTAAAGAAGATTTAACATCTAAAATTAATTTAGCTTCTTTAGGTTTAAGTAAGTATTCTATTACTGGTTTCTATACTGATGAAAAGTATAAAACAGAATATAATTTTGAAGATCCAATAACTACAGATACAACTATATATGCAAAACTTAAATTAAATTCAACTCCAAAAAAAGATACAAGTCCTAAAACAGGTTCAGAAGATACTATAGGCATTGCTTTATTTACAATGGCATTATCTGCAATAGCTTTAATAGTTTTAAAAAGAAAAGATATATAATTATTTAATTAAATAGATAGTAACTTACGCATATAAGTTACTATCTTACTTATTATGTTATATAAGCTAGAAATGCCCTATAAATTTTCTTTTTTTATAGCATATTTGGAGTATTTTATCTATTGTAAAATTATATATTTTCATTCTATTACTTCCATTACATTGTCTTGGCCAATTCCTTCTAAATTATAATATGATTGTGGTACTTCACCTACTATTACACTTTCTACTAAAAGCACTTGATTTATAACTTCATCTTGTATTGTTTTATATTGGGTTACTATGCTAACCTTACAAGTCAATTCTAAATATATTCTATATACTGTTTGATTTATACCTGTTGATACAAATTCGTTCTTCATTTCAGTTAAAATATTACCTGTTGGAATAACTTTTATGTGAATATTAGGTCCACTTCCAGAAAGAAGTTTAATTCCACTTAAAGCACCAACTGGTATTTCTATTGTTTCTTTTTCTAATTCTTTGAATTGCTTTTCCGCTTCTAACGCAATATCAGAGGCAATCTTATTTATTATAACAACATCTGTTTTTAATACTTTATTCTCTTCATTTTCTTCAATAGTTACAATATTATTATAGTCTGTTTTATCTAATATCTTGTTAGAAGCATTATTCATTATGTATGTACCTATTTCCCTGGCTCTTTCTATACACAACCCTTCAAAAATTGGATTAATAGATTTAAATAAACTATAAAATGTAAGAAGCATAATTAATATTATAATAAAAATGCTAAAAATTTTTTTAGCATTTTTATTATTTGTATAAAATCCTTTTACTTTTGGAATTTTTATTCTTTTTCTTGAATATATACTATCCATTTACTATACCGCTACTCTCTTTTTTACAAATTTAGGAATATATAACTGCTGTCCAGGATAAATTTTGTTTGGATCTTCTATTTCATTTACTCTTACTATATCATCTATTGTACTTTTAAATTTTTTAGAAATTTTCCAAATAGTATCTCCTGGTTTTACAAAATAGATTACCATACTATATATATTATTTTCTCTTGTCTCTCCTAGTGAAATTTCATTTATTATATTTAACTTTTCGTTTTTACTTATACTAACATTAAATTCTAAATCTATATTAGCATCTATATTTCCATTATTTACAATAAAATCATCTTTCTTTAGGTCAATATCTGTATCTACTGTGCAATTTTCATCTATACCATCAGACATTACTTCAAAATTAAATGGTATCTCTATATTTTTAGAATTAACACTATTATTCATTTCATATAGTAATTCTATTGACATTTCTCCTTCATATATAATTTTACTATTTCTTATAGTTGTATTTAATATATTAGGAGTAACTTTAACATTATATAATCTATTACCATTCATTTCAGGAATATTAATTTGCTCTTTTATATTACAGTTTTCTTTTACATTTTGTTTTCCTGACATTGTCATAATTTCTTGTTGATTGAAGTTTAAATCTGATGATATACTGTACATATCCTCAATTAAATTTATATTTTTCGTTTCATATGCAAAACACGAAATTTCTATTTCTGCTTCAATATATATTGAATGCATATCTCCTGTATTTGGTTTTATTATTAAATTTTTAATTTGATAATCTAAATCACATATACTGTTATCTGAAATATTCTCTATATCTATAAATCCCATAACAGGTATCTTTGTATTTATGCTTTTTATTCTGTTATCCTCTGTTAAGTATAAAATTGCAACATCTGCATCTGCCTTTGCTAAAACTTTATTGTAACTAAGTTTTATATCTTTATTTACAACTCTAATATTTGCTTTCATTATCTCTGCTAATTCATCTGCTGTATCCACATTTACTGTATCTTTTGCATATACTCTTGTGTTTCCATCTCCAATCAAAGAATTAACTTTTTTTTCATTATTTAAAACTTGAACATCATCTAAATTACTTACATTAGATATTATTTCTATATTATCATTTGAATAAACCTTTGAAGTTATACTCAAAGTTGATTTAACATTTATTTTTCTTCCATTTAAAACCCTACATTCAATATTTTTTATATTTACATTTTCTTTTGATGTCATACCTGGCATACATCCATCTATATTTATTACTTGAGTAAAATCTAAAACTGTATTTAAGCTTCTTACTGTACTATTTTCATCATCTGCTAAGTATATAATATATGTATTAATACTTCCATCAATTCTAACCTTTCCATCCATTATTTCTTTTTTATATACACATGGTATTCCGTCTGCACTAATTATATTTAATACATCTGGCTTAATATCATTTACTATAACATCTCCTTCTACTTTACTTTCTTTTACATTTTGCCCAATTACTTGATTTATGCATACTCTTTCTTTTTCTGTTTCTGGTAGCATATAAAATCCCTCCTTTAAAGTTTGATAATATATATTATATTAAGATGGGCAAAAAAAATTCCTAATTAATTAGGAATTTTTTATCTTACATATTTTTACTTTTGTACTGGTGGGATTAATGGACAATATCCTTCTCCATCAAACACTGAAACTTCTAAATCTCTTGTAAGTATATCTGTATATCTGTAACTAACATTAGTATCATGTTCTTCATATTTCACTACAAATATATTTGGATATGTTTCTTTTATAATTGCTTGTTCTTCAAAAGGTTTATTTCTTCCAAGGGATCCTTTAACAATTATCTTTTGTCCTATTTTTTCTCCTATCTCATTTTTTATATTAGAGATATCATTTTTGTAGATCATAAACCTCACGCACCTTCATATTTTAGATGATGTAATTATATCATTAGAAATGAAAATTGTCAAAAAACTACTTAAATTGTTTGTTTTCTGTATCGCTTTCAGCTCTAAGCTTTTATTGATTTTAACCATGTAATATTACAATTGTGTTACATTATCGTTACATGAATATTACTATCCTATAATCCTACTTTTTCCTCTTGCTCCAATCCCACTAACACCTCTTGCTCCTTCTTTTATTTCTTTAGAAATTTCAAGGCTACTGACAAACCTATATTCTTCAGTAGTTGCAATTTTTTCTGCAACAATTAAAGGATCTACAAAATCTATTAGTATTCTGGCTGGTGATGAAGCAAAATCTGCACCTGCAGATATTATACCTTCATAAAAGCTTTGACAAGCTCCTGCAAATATAACTAGTTTATCAGAGCTTACTCCCCATTTTCTTGCTTCCTTTACAGTATTTATAAAATGCCCGAGAATTTCTATAATTATATATGTTACTATAGTTACTACCATTTTTTAGCATTGCATCATGCCCAGTTATTATTAAAATATCTGGATTATATTTATTAAGAAGTGGCACAACTACTTTTGCTTGTCTATTTTCTACTATATTTTTAACTATTGCATTTAATCCAAGTTTATTATAATATCTAGCGGACTTTTCGCTATATTTTCTATCCCCATCTAAATGTAAAATCTTACCCGTATACATTCTTTGTCTTTTTAAACTATCATTTATTTTGTCTTTGTTTTTTTTTATTCTATTTTCTAAATCTATATCTGATAGTTTTATGCTGTTTATAACATCTTGTTTATTAATTATTTCTAAATCATCTATAGGACTATCTGCCATAATACGTATATTTAAACCTTTAAGTATTGCAAATTTATTATCTAATCTAGTTTTTAATATATTATCTACAATAAAAAAAACATCTTTTCCATACGATTTTCTACCTACAATATCGCCTTTTTTTATGTTCATTATTATCACTCCAAAATAATGTTGGTAGTATATTTTATGTCGAAGATTGTTGTTTTGTGAATAATACAAAAAAAGTGTCCCTTTAAGAGACTACTCTTTGGGACATACTTAACTTTCATCCAGATTTATCTTTGCAATATTTTCTTTTAGTTGCCATTCCCCCTCTTATGTGCCTCTCTGCTTTATTCTCATCTAAAACCTTTCTAACTTCTAGTGCTAAAGTTTTATTTATACGAACTAATCTTTCGCTTACATCTTTATGTACTGTAGATTTTGAAATACCAAATTTTTTTGCTGCTCCACGTACTGTATCTTTAGAATCTATAATATACTGTGCTAAGCAAACTGCTCGCTCTTCTATTGATATGTTCCTCATAAAAGAAAGACCTCCTCTAGCAATACACTGTTTTGTACATTGTATTCATAGGGAGCTTATCTTAGAACGAAACTTTTATTTTGATATCTGCAACTTTATTTTCTTTTTATAAAGATATATTCACAAAAAACTACTCTCTTTTTTGAGAATAGTTTCTTCAATTTGTTCTCCTACACATTTATTTATCTTTTAGATATTTTCTATTTAAAAGCTCCATTGAGTGCTTTGTTGATTTTAATTAATCCTTATCAATTTTCTTAAAATTTTCTGCTACATTCTATTACAAATTCA
>CANRDJ010000001.1 GCA_947629355.1 uncultured Clostridia bacterium | reverse complement strand
AAATTTTATAGAATTTTTCTGAACTCAAAAAAATTATGCTATTCTTCATTTTAATTGAAAAATAGCATAATTCATAGCTTTTGAATTTTATTAAATTCTCTTGAATTACCTCAAAAAAGGTAAAAAAATGGTCGGGGTGACACGAATCGAACGTGCTACCTCATGGTCCCAAACCACGCGCTCTACCAAATGAGCTACACCCCGAAATATCTATTTAAAATTTTGACGCTTATAAATAATAACATATTTTTTATTGATATGCAAGGGATTTTTTGAAAAAATACAAAAAATCGTACAGTACTTTTATAGGTACTGTACGATATATATTCAAGATTAATTTTCAGAATAATCATAACCGTGCCATTGGTCACTAAATGCATTATTTTTAATAACTTCAAATGAAAAGCTTCCTCCTGTACTAGGTTTAAATGTTATATAATCTGTATATTCATCTGGATATCCAGTTGGTTGGTTTAGTTCAATTATATATGTTCCATCGCAATCCATAGTTTTTCCACTATATAAATTGTCATCAATTTCGCTATAATTAGATTTAATATGAAATTTTCCGTTTGGGCTTAATGTAATTGTAGAACTATATCCACTTTCAATATGAGAAACATCGGAAAAATATTTACCATATTTTAAAGTATGATTTCCGACTTTAAGATATTTTGCAGTTTCTTCAGCGATTGCTTTCTTTTCAGCTTCTTTTTTATCCTTTGCTTCTTCTTCCACTTTTTTGTCAGCTTCTACCTTAGATAGAACTGTTGATTTAACATCTTCTGTTAATACTGTATCAAGTGTTTTATTTTTATTTGCCTCTTCTTTAACAAGCTCCTTTAAATTATTTGTAGCTTCATCACTAGAAAGTGATAACCAATTATTTATTGAATCATCAAAATTTGTATCTATATATTTTTTGTCAAATTCTTTTTTTCTTTGTGTGCTAGTAGGTTCATCTTTTTTTGAAAAAGTATATTCATACATTTCAGTAGAATATTTAGGATTTTCACCTGCTAAAAATGCCTTAGAATTTTCAATAAATTTTTCTAAATTCATATATACATATTGATTATCATAATCACGATATATAAACCATTCGTACTTTTCCGTTTCTTTATTATAAAGTATTTTTAATCTGCAATTACCAGAAGTTTCACTTTCTGATATCTGTTTGCCAGTTTCATCAACTTGATACATATTAATAAATTTAGATGTTTCATAATCATATCTTGTAAGTAAAATTGGGATTTCATCTCCATCAAAACAAATTAATTGCATTTCTAAATTAGGATAATTATTAGAATTAGATAGTATACCTGATAAATAAGATACATACGAAGCTTGCCATGGAATTACTTCTTCACTTTTTTCATTAGTAGAAAATTTATTTAATAAAAAAAATGCGGTTATAGAAATTACGGCTATTATTGAAGCACATGCAAGTGATATAATTATAATTTTCTTCTTATTCAATGTTATTCCCCCTTATGAAGTAATAATATCAATTAATATATATTTTGTAAATAGAATTAAAATGAATTAAAAAAATAATATACCTAAAATACAATTTTTTTATATTGACAAAGAAAAAAAACATAAATATAATATATTGAATACAGCCTAATTTTATAAATTGAAAAAGCATAAATTAATATTGAAATTTATGATTTCAAAGTAAAAGCAATAATAGTAACAAAAAAGTGTAAAATAATACAAGAGAAAGGGATCAATCTATAATGCTATTAGATTGATTATACAAGGGTAAAATGAGTTTTAAATTTGAAAGAAAAATTAATTATTATGAAACAGATAGAATGGGAGTAGTGCATCATTCCAATTACATAAGATTTTTAGAAGAGGCAAGATGTGCATGGCTTGAAGAAATTGGAATGCCATTTGACTTATTAGAAAAAAATGGCATAACGATTCCAGTGTTAGCCGTTAATTGTGAGTATAAATATCATGTAACATTTGGGGACACACTAGAAATAGAACCACACATAAAAGAATACTCTGGTGTAAGAATGACAGTTGGATATGATGTAAAAGATAAAAAGACAGGAAAAACAGTACTTATAGTTGAGACAAAACACTGCTTTACAAATAAGAACCTAAGACCAATAAACTTAAAAAAAGTCGCACCTGAGTTTAACAATAATTTTCAAACATTGCTAAATGAATATAACAATTCTATATAGAACAGTTAAAAAAGCAGTAACATTGAACTGCTTTTTAATTATATATTGACAATACACCCCATAGGGGTATATAATCAAATGGGTAAAAATAGAGGTGATTATTTAATGAACTGTGAAAAATGTGGGAAATGCTGCAAACAAAATATGAAAAGTACACATAGAACAGAAGAAGAAAAGAAAAATATAACTAAAAGATTAAATATTATTGAAGGGCAAGTTAGAGGAATAAATCAGATGATTACAGATGATAGATATTGCGATGATGTTTTAATCCAAATTGCAGCAGCTTGCAAGTCATTACAAACTTTAGGCAATAGCATATTAGAAAGCCATTTAAAAACATGTGTAGCATATGAAATACAAATGGGTAATTTAGATATATTAGAAGATGTTATTAAATTGATTAAAAAATTACAATGAAGGAGATAAAATAAAATGCTAGATCAATTTTCAAGGACAGAATTATTAATTGGAAAAGACGCAATAGAAAAATTAAGCAAATCAAAAGTAGCTATATTTGGAATTGGAGGAGTAGGATCTTTTGTAGTAGAAGCCTTAGTAAGAACTGGAGTAGGAAATTTTATATTAGTAGATAATGACAAAGTTTGTTTAAGTAATCTTAATAGACAAATAATTGCTTGCAGAAAAACAGTAGGAAAATACAAAACAGAAGTTGCAAAAGAAAGAATTCTAGAAATAAATCCAAATGCAAATGTAGAAACATATCAAGAATTTTTTATGCCGGAAAGCAAGGGAATATTAGATGAAACAGTAGATTATATTGTAGATGCAGTAGATACAGTTACAGCTAAAATAGAATTAGTAGTAAGAGCAAACAAATTAAATATACCTATAATATCAAGTATGGGAACAGGAAATAAATTGGATCCTACTAAGTTTGAAGTAGCAGACATTTATAAAACAACTGTATGTCCACTTGCAAAAGTTATGAGAAAAGAACTTCGCATAAGGGGAATAAAGAAATTAAAAGTTGTATATTCTAAAGAAGAACCAATAAAAATAGAAGCAAAAAGTAACGACAAAAAACATGTTCCAGGGAGTATATCATTTGTTCCATCAGTAGCAGGATTAATAATTTCTGGAGAAGTTGTTAAGGATATAATAAAAAAGGAGAGTGATTCTAATGAAAGAATTAATATTTAATGTAAGAGGTATGATGTGTGGAGGTTGTGAAAACAGAGTTCAAAACGCATTAAAAACAATAGACGGAGTAGAAGAAGTTAAAGCAGATCATATAACTGGAACAGTTACAGTAACTTTAAATAAAGAAATAGACAAATCTATTATAGAGGAAAAAATAGAAGATATTGGCTACGAAGTAGCTTAAAAAATAGAGGGGAAGATAAAATGAAAAAAATAATCTTATCAGTTGATGGGATGACGTGTTCGGCATGCTCTAATGGGTTAGAAAAATATTTAAATAAGCAAAACGGAGTAAAAGAAGCAGTAGTTAATTTAGTAATGGCTAATGCTAGTATTGAATATGATGAAAAAATATTAACTGTTGAAAATTTAGAAGAATTCGTTAAGCAAGCTGGATTCAAGAGTTTAGGTGAATTTAAAGAAATAAAAATTGAGAGCAAAAGTAAAAAAGAAAAATTTAAATTTATATTTTTTACTTTTCTTGCAATTTTGCTTATGTATATATCAATGGGACATATGATAAATTTGCCAGTAATTCCAATACTTAATCCACATACAAATAGCACAAATTATATGGTATGTTGTTTGCTAATTACAATAGCATTTCTATTCTACAGTTTTGATATATTAAAAAATGGATACAAAAATTTAATTCATAGAACTCCAAATATGGATACATTAGTAGGTATAGGGGTTATAGCAAGCCTTACATATAGCCTATATAATATGTATATGGTATTTAATGGGAATAATCATTTAGTAATGAATTTATATTTTGAATCTGCAGCAATAGTAATTTATTTTATAAAACTTGGTAGATATATTGACGGAATTAGTAAAGATAAAACAAAAGAAGCTATACAAAAACTAGTAAAAATAACTCCAAATACAGCTATTATAAAAATTGATGATGTAGAGAAAGAAGTAACTTTAGATGAAATACATAAAGGAGATATAGTTGTAGCAAGACCTGGGGATAAAATTGCAGTAGATGGCAAAATTATTATGGGAAAAACCCATTTAGATGAATCATTTATAACAGGTGAAAGTAAGCCTGTGGCAAAGGAAATAGGAAGTACTGTTATTGCAGGAAGTATAAACTATGACGGATATATAGAATATAGAGCAGAAAGAATTGGAAAAGAATCAACAGTATCAGAAATTGTAAGATTAGTTGTAGAAGCAAGTAACACAAAAGCACCAATAGCAAAAGTAGCAGATAAAGTATCTGGAGTATTTGTGCCAGTAGTTATATTAATTAGTATTATAACATTTTTTATATATTTAATTTTAGGCTTAGGAATAGAATCTGCAATTACTACATTTGTAACAGTTTTGGTAGTAGCATGCCCATGTAGTTTAGGCCTTGCTACACCACTTGCAATTGTAATATCAGAAGGAAAGTGTGCACAAAAAGGAATCTTAGTAAAGAAAAGTGAAATTTTAGAAAATGCACAAAAAGTAAATACAATAGTATTTGATAAAACTGGGACATTAACTTATGGAAAATTAAAAATATCTAAAATTATAAATTACAGTAACATGGAAGAGAATAAACTATTACAAATAGTAGGAAGTATTGAAAGTAAATCTACACATCCAATTGGAAAAGCATTTACAGATTACATTGAGGAAAACAATTTAAAAATACTAGATGTAAATAATTTTGAAAACATAGTAGGTTTAGGAATAAAAGCAGAAGTAGAAAACAGCAAAATCCTACTTGGAAATTCAAAAATGCTTTTAAAGTATGAAATTAAAAATAATAATAAAGATGATGAAAAGGCTTTGGCCAAAGATGGAAATAGCATAGTATATGTGGTACAAAATAAAGAAATAATTGCAATTATAGGAATAAATGATATTTTAAGAGATAATGCAAAAGAAGTAATTTCTATTTTAAATAAAAATAAAATTGAAACAATAATGTTAACAGGTGACAACAAGGAAACTGCTGAAAAGATTGCAAGTGACATAGGAATAACAAAAGTAATTGCAAATGTTATGCCAAGTCAAAAAGCAGAAACAATTAATAATTTAAAAAGTGAAAATAAATTTGTAATGATGTGTGGAGACGGAATAAATGATAGCCCTGCATTAACTGCATGTGATATCGGAGTAAGTGTAAATACTGGAACAGATATTGCAATGGATGCATCAAGTGTAATACTTACAAGCAATGATTTACAAAGCATTGTAAATTTAATTAATATTAGTAAAAGAACAATTAGAAATATAAAACAAAATCTATTTTGGGCCTTTTTCTATAATTTTCTTATGATACCAATAGCAATAGGAGCATTAAAACCTATTGGAATTTCAATAAATCCAATGTTTGCAAGTTTAGCAATGGTATTAAGTAGTATTACAGTAATACTAAATGCCTTGAGATTAAGAAAATAGGTATTTTTTAAATAAAAAACTCTCAAATCTAATTGAGAGTTTGGTGCACCTGGAGGGATTCGAACCCCCGGTCTCGAAGTTCGTAGCCTCGCGCTTTATCCAGCTAAGCTACAGGTGCAATTTAATGTACTCGTATATTATAGCTTGATTTTAATTATTATTCAAGAGATTTTTATAAAAATTGCTACAATTGCTATTGCTTTTGAGATTTGTTAATTTTCATTAGCAAACTCAAATCGGTGAGAACAAAGGGTGGTCAGAGACCACTCTGTTCATCTAATTATCTATTTTTTGGTAAAAATCCCATAATTCTTCCAGCAAAATCTCCAAAGTTTTGAGATTGAAGAATTACTTTGCCAGGTCCAACTAATCTTGTTAGGAATAATCCTTCTCCACCTAAAAAGATATTTCCCAATCCTTTTACTATTTCTACTTCATAAGAAACACTTGGAGAAAATGCAACAACATTACCAGTATCTACTTTTAAAACTTCACCTGCTGAAAGTTCTTTTACAATAGGGTCTCCATCTACTTCTAAAAATAACATTCCATTGCCAGTAGCTTTTTGAAGAATAAATCCTTCTCCACCAAAAAATCCACTACTAAAACGTTTTGTAAAAGTTATTTTAGTTTCTACATTAGATTCTGCACACAAAAATGCACCTTTTTGAAATGTAAGTCCATCTTGATATTTACTTAAATCAAAAGGAACTACACTGCCTGGAACAGTTGAAGCAAAAGCTATTGTTGCACCATCTTTTTCAGCTATGTAATTTGCCATAAACATAGATTCACCAGCAAAAATTCTTCCAAGACCTTTCATTATTCCCCCATGAGTATTTGTTTTCATCTTTATGCCATCTGTTTGATATGCCATTCCGCCAGATTGAGTATACATACTTTCATTTTTGTTTAAAGTAACTTCTACTACTGGAACTGTTTCACCAACAATTTTATAATCCATAATACTTTCCTCCTTATTATATTAAGATATAAAAAATTATATAATTAAAAAATTATAATTACAATATAAATTAAAAAATATGAGAAAAAAGGGGGATTGTCCCCTTTTTATAATAAAATTTATTCTAGATCGACTGTATCTAAATTTTCGGTTGTAGGTTCTGTAATAATTTTTCCAGTATAGTCATATCTAGAACCATGACATGGACAATCCCATGTTTTTTCTAAATTATTCCATGATAACTCACAACCTAGATGTTTACAATATGGAATTACAGCAAACATTTTTCCTTTATTGTCTTTATAAATTCCAAGTTTTTTATCTTTATAATTAACAACTCCACCACTATCATTTTTAAGTTCTGTATAAGATTTAATTGGAGGAGATATTTTATTAATAGCAAGAGAATATATAGATGTCTTAAGCATATTTCCAAATTCTTTTCTATTTTTTATTGGTTCTAACCTTGTAGCAGTATAAATATTTTCATAAGAATTTTCATTTCCTAAAATTTTATCAGAAATTATCTTAGCAGCAACATGTGAAGTAGTCATTCCCCACTTTTTATACCCTGTTGCAACATACATATTAGGAAGAAAATTAGAAAATTCACCTATATATGGAATTTTATCTAAAGAAACACAATCTTCAGTCATCCATCTATATTTAATATTTGCCTTTGGATAGATTGATTTTATATAGTTTTCCAAATTAGTATAGGTATCATCAATATTTACGTCAGTTGCACCTGTTTTATGTTCTCCACCGCCTACAATTAATAATTTTTTTCCATTTTCCTGAGTAGTATTTCTAAAGGATGTAGTAGGAGTATCACATGAAATGTACATCCCATCAAAAACATCTTCCTCTACCTCTACACCAATTGCATAAGACGATTCTTGATACATCTTTATAAAATACATACCAGGGAAATTTTTAATAGGATAATGGCATGCCATAACCAAGTATTTTGTAGTTATTTTATTGCCATTTATATATACTTCATACTTATCTTTTATATGTTTTATATCTATAACTTTTGAATTCTCAAATATATTTACGTTTCTTTTTTCTAGAATTGGTAATAATGAAAGAAGGTATTTTCTAGGATGAAATTGTGCTTGGTTTGGAAACTTTATCGCTGCTTCTATAGGGAAAGGAAGTGGACATTCTGTGACATATTCCGCTTTTAAACCAAGTGAAGTAACGCTAGATACCTCATCTACAATTCTTTGCACACTTAATTTGTCACATGTATATACATAGGCATCTTGTTTTGTAAAATCACAATTAATATTTTCTTTTTTTACTATATTTTCAATAATTTTTATTGCTTCTTCATTTGAATCTAAATATCCTTTTGCAATATCAAAACCAAATGAGTTTAATAAATAATCATATAAAAGACCATGTTGACTAGTTATTTTTGCAGTAGTATTTGCAGTTACTCCCATTGCCATTTTATCAGCTTCAACAATTGAAATATTTAAAGGCGACTTAGAAAGCATATATGCTGTAAGTATTCCAGTAATTCCACCACCAACAATTAAAACATCTGTATCAATATCCTTGGATAAATTAGGATAATTAGTTTGAGGTGTACTTTCCACCCAATAAGAAGAATTCATAAAAACCTCCATTCGAGCAATTTGCTCTAAAAAATTCAAGAATAAATAATTAGTAGTAGTATTTACCAAAAATAAAAAAATATGAATTAAATAAATTGTTGTTTGTATGAATTGCAAATAAATAATATTAATGTTATACTCTTAATAGAAATTATAGATAAAAAGGATGAAAATAAATGGAAAAAGATAACAGATTAAATAAATTTTTAGAAACAAATAAAAAATCACACTTTTTGCAATCACCAGAATGGGCAAAAGTCAAATCTGATTGGAAACATGAAATGATTGTTATAGAAGAAAACGATGAGATTAAAGGTACAATGAGTATACTTTTGCGAAAAGTTCCTATTTTTAATAGATATATTATGTATGCACCTAGAGGATTTGTATGTGATGAACATGATAGGGATACATTAAACAAATTGACAGAAAAAGCAAAAGAAATTGCTAAAAAATATAAAGCATTTATTTTTAGGCTTGATCCAGATATACCAAATAGTGATGAAGAATTTAAAAAAATTGCACAAGAAATTGGATATAAAATAAAGAAAAACATAAAGAATATAGACCAGGTTATTCAACCTAA
The DNA here is from genome assembly GCA_947629355.1 of uncultured Clostridia bacterium. Classification (GTDB taxonomy): domain Bacteria; phylum Bacillota; class Clostridia; order TANB77; family CAG-508; genus CAG-452. The sequence goes on along the minus strand of CANRDJ010000001.1, from coordinate 75,906 downwards.
GTATGTATTTAGATTAAACTTATCAAACAAAACAGAAGATGAATTACTTGCTTCTTTCAATCAAAAAACTAGATACAATATAAGATTAGCAAAAAGAAAAGGTGTAGAAATAAGAACTGGAACTAAAGATGATTTGAAAATTTTTTATACTATTATGAAAGAAACAGGATCAAGAGATAATTTCTTCATAAGACCGTTTTCATACTTTGAACACCTTTATGACTGTATGCAGCCGAATCATGTAAAATTAATAATTGCAGAACATGAAGGAAATCCAATTGCTGCAGTTATGCCCATTTTATATGGAAATAAAGTATGGTATTTATATGGAGGTAGCTCAAACAAATATAGAAATCTAATGCCAAATTATTTATTACAATTCGAAATGATGAAATGGGGCTTAGAAAATAACTGCGATATTTACGATTTTAGAGGAGTGTCAGGATTTAAAAATGAAAACGACCCACAATATGGGGTTTATAGATTTAAAAAAGGGTTTAACCCTGAATTTGTAGAATTTGTAGATGAATTATACATAGTATTCAATCCATTAATGAATTGGGTATTTAATATTAGTGAAAAATGTTATAAATTACTGAATGGTATAAAAAATAAATTGACAAAGAAAAATTAATTTATAGAATAAAAACAGCCTATTTAATAGGTTGTTTTTTATTCTGTAGTAAAGGAATGTGTAAAACAAAAAATTGACTTAATAATTTCAGGAGCAGGCATTCCAAAAGATTTACCTGAATACGTAAATGGAACAAACACAAGAATTGCACCAATTGTTTCATCTCTTAGATGTTGTGAATTAATAGTTAGGCATTGGACAAAGAAATATAATTATGTTCCAGATATGATAGTTATTGAGGGCCCAGATGCAGGAGGGTATTTGGACTTTAAAAGAGAACATATCCTAAAAATTTTATAAATAAAATAATAATAAAAGAGTAATTATGAAAATTAATATATAGAAATTAGAATAAATATTACAAAAGTATTGACCAAAACCTGTTAATTAGTATATAATAATAACAAGTAAATATATAATAATAAGTAGAAGAGGTGATTTTATGATTAGCAATTTAATAAATATTAACAAAAAATCATTTTTAGCACTTATACTAGTTTCGGTTTTAACGTTTTCTGTAATGGCTCCAACAGTTATTGCAACAGTAGGATATGATTCAGAATACGAATCGAAAAATAATATTCAGGGTGATGTTCTTGATTTTTCAAATAGAGTAAAATTTGATTTTTCAAAATCATCAAACCGTGATTCTTATGGTGATTTAACTAAAGATGGCTATGAAATAAAAAAAGTAGGTCATAATTATACAATTAAATTTAAAGACTTGACTGCAAAAAAAGTTATATTACCTTATGATGATTCAGATGTAGAAGTAGCTGAAAGTAGTGCAGAAAAAGGAACAGATCCTAGGACAGTTTTTCCTAATTTACAAAGGCATTTAGCACGTAAAACACATATTACTATTGAACTTGAAGGTACAAATAAAGTTACAGGATATGGTATAACAGGTGGTTACACAAAAGGTGTTACTATAAAAGGAACTGGTACTTTAGATGTTCAAGCTCATTTAGAAAGAAAGACTGAAACTGTTCATAATATGAATACTGAACAAACAGCAGAAGAACAAACCGACTACATTGTACCAGGTATTGTACTTGAAACTGATAAAATAAATGATAATGACCCAGACTCAGGTTTTATAATTGAGGCTACAGGAAAAATTAAAATAAATAGCCCATATTATTGGGGTATTATAGTAAATGGTGATATCAAATTTGCAGAGAATAGTAAAGTAGAAATAACTGCAGAACCTGCAGGAGAAAAACGTGCACAATCTGGAGCAATTAGTGCTGATTGTATTATTGGAAGAGATAAGTTAACTGTAACTACTGGAGAAGTATTAGAACATGAAAAAAATAAACCAGAAGTTTCTAAAAAAGAAAACAAATCAATAACTAAAGATACTACAGCTCCTGTTATTACAGCAAAAAGTAGCACAGGAGAAGAAATTAAGCAAGAAGGTCTCTATTGTGAGAATCCTGTTGTTACAGTAACAGATAATAAAGAAATTGATTATATTAAAGTAAATGGAATTACAATTACAAAATTCAAATATAATAGTTGGACAGAAAAAACATTTGAATTACCAACATACTTAGATGCTAAAAAAACAATAGTTGCAGTAGATTCAGACGGAAATAATACTAAATTTGAATTTACTTCAAACAATGGACACATTACTTTAGGTGGAGAAGAAGTTAAAAGAATTTATGCTACTTGTACAACTAATGGATATCATGAAGTTGAATATAGGTGTAGAGTATGTAATAAAATAGTAAGAACTGAAAAGTTAGTAGATCCAGCATTAGGACATAGTTTTGGAAATTGGACATATGCTAGTGCAGTTGAAGATAAACATACTTGTACTAGATGTGGATACACTGAAACAAGGGATTCAACAGAAAAAATAGCAAATACAAAAGTTTCTTTATCTACATCAAACTACGTATATGATGGAACGAAAAAAGAACCAACTGTTATAGTAAAAGATGAAAGTAAAACTTTAGTTAAAGGTCAAGATTATACTGTAAATTATAGTAATAATGTTAAAGCTGGCATGGCAACAGTAGCTATTACAGGAAAGAATCACTATACAGGAACAATAACAAAAAACTTTAAAATTGTTAAGAAAAATAATTCAATAACAGCTGCAAATATAGTAGCAAATTATTCTAAAAAAGCACAAGTTATTAAAATAGTAGCTAAACAAATAGGTAATGCAAAACTAACATATAGCAGTAACAACAAAAACGTAAAAGTAAACAGTAGTGGAAAAGTAACAGTTGCAAAAGGATTTATTGGAAAAGCAACAATTACAATTACAGCAGGTGAAACACAAGGATACAATAAGGCATCAAAGAAAATAACAATAATAGTAAATCCACCAGCAATTAAAATTTCTAAACTAAGCAATACTGCAAATAAAAAAATGACTATAAAATGGAATAAAGATAAAGCAGTAACAGGATATCAAATTCAATATTCTACAGATAAAAAATTCAAAAAGAATGTAAAGACAGTAACTGTTAAAAAGAACAGTACAACATCAAAATCAATTACTAAACTAACTAAAAACAAAAAATATTATGTACGTATTCGTTCTTATAAAACTATTTCTAAGGTAAATTACTACTCAAACTGGAGTGTAAAAAATATCAAAATATCAAGATAAACAAACAAAAATACCATTGATTATAATATCAATGGTATTTTATATCTATTCCATATCAATTAATTGAACAAAATTTAAATAAAAAAGTCTGCGTATGCAGACTTTTTTGGTGATCCGGAGACGACTCGAACGTCCGACCCACGGCTTAGAAGGCCGTTGCTCTATCCAGCTGAGCTACCGGACCAAATTCTTTAAAGCAAGTAATATAATAACACATTTTTTCTATATAGTCAAGGAAAATAATAAAACATTTGCAAAATGTAAATTGTAATTAATATTGCAATGTACATTTTGAAGCCTAATTCATATATTTTCTTGACTTTATGCATAAAAAGTGGTAATATGTGGTAACACAAAATTGATTTAAGCAATTTTCAATAGGAGGAAACAATGCACGAATTGTTACATATTTTGGAAGATACTTTGATTGATACAATAAAGATACTTCCATTTTTACTAGTGGCATATTTAATAATGGAATATATTGAGCATAAAACAACGAATAAAACAAGAGAAGCAATAAAAAAATCCGGAAGATTTGGTCCTTTTATAGGTAGTATATTAGGTGCTTTTCCACAATGTGGATTTTCAGTAACAGCAACAAATTTATATGCAGGAAGAGTAATAACAATTCGGTACATTATTTGCAGTATATTTATCCACCTCAGATGAGATGCTTCCAATATTATTATCGGAAGGCATATCAGGGTCTTTGATACTAAAAATATTAGGAATTAAAATACTAATAGGCATGATTGCTGGTATAATAATAGATTTATTATTAAATAAATTTTATAAAAAGAATAATGAAAATAGCAAAATAGAAAGCATATGTAAACATGACCATTGTCATTGTGAAAAAAGTATATGGAAGTCGGCCATAAAACACACAATAAATGTATTTATATTTGTTTTTGTAATATCTTTATTATTAAATTTTGCAATAAAATATATTGGTGAAGACAACTTAGCAAAATTAACGTCATATAAACCAATAATAAGTTCGCTAATTGTAGCATTAATTGGATTAATACCAAATTGTGCATCATCAGTAATATTAACAGAGCTTTATTTATCGAATGTATTAAACCTAGCACTAATGATAGGAGGACTATTAGTAAACGCAGGAGTAGGATTAATAGTACTGTTTAAAGTAAATCATAATCAAAAAGAAAATATAAAAATAGTATTAGGTCTATATTTAATAGGTGTAATATCAACAGTAGTGTTGCAATATTTAATTGTATAAATTGTAATTTGTTTGGGAAAATTTAAGGAGGCAGTCCCTTTTGTTTTTAAACAAAGGAGACTGTTATTGAAATTTCCAGAGAACTAAACAAACAACAATTATTTTCTAAAATTCTTATTTCCGTAGAAATTTCCTTGAAAAATTTAAAAAAATAATGTAAAATAGTTACAAATTAAAATAAAGAGGTCATAATGAAAAAGATATTGTCTATTATAATTATATTTATATCATTTATTTTTATATATTTTTTACAATCGAATTTCTTTAATTGGTTTAACATAGCAGGAGTAAAACCAAATCTTTTTATATTACTTTCATTGTTTATAGGAATATTTATAGGCAAAATATATGGTGCATCAATAGGAATAATACTTGGATTATCATTAGACTTATTTATTGGAAAAGCACTTGGAATAAACGCAATAGTATTAGGAATATCAGGATTAATGCGGAGGAATGTTTACAAAAAATCTTTCAAAAGATAGTAGAATTACAATAATGCTAATGTCAGTTGTAACAACACTTATATGCGAAATAATATCATATATAATTCAAATGGTATTATTTAAATTATCATTTGAGATTTTAGCATTTATAAAAATAATACTATTAGAAATAATATTTAATGCAATGATAATAATCATTATATATCCAGTAATTAATAGATTAGGTGTATTATTGGAAAAAATATTTACAGAAAATAAAATATTAACTAGATACTATTAAAAACGGGGGATATACCTCAACCTATGAGAAATCCTCCGTATGCTAAGGTATGTTCCTCAAACTTTGTAATAACACAAATTAAACATAAAAGAAGGAGGTAAAATCAAGTATGGACAAAAAGAATGTAAGATACAATATACTAACAGTAATTGTGTATATAACAGGTATCATACTATTAGTACAACTTTTTAACCTTCAAATAGTACATGGTGAAGAATACTTACAAAAATCTAGTTCGAGATTAACTAGAGAAAATACTATTGTTGCTGCAAGAGGAGATATATTAGATAGAAATGGAAACGTTCTTGCAGGAACAGTAAATCAATATAATGTCGAAATATACAGAAGTAAAATAGATACAGAAACTCTAAATAATACTTTATTAAAAGTAGCACAAGTTTTAGAATCAAATGAAGATAAGTATAAAGATGAATTCCCTGTTAAAATAAATCCAACAGAATTTACAATAAGTGATGAGAAATTAAAAAACTGGTTGAAAGATAATAATTTAGATGAAAATTCATCAGCAGAAGAGGTATTACAAAAATATAAAGAAAAATACGAAATAAGTAATAACAATATAAAAGAAGCAAGAAAAATAATTGCTATGAGATATGGTATAGAAACAGAAGGTTATAGTAGTATGAATTCATATACCATAGCAAAAAATATAAGTACAAAAAGTGTAGCAATATTTGAAGAGAGAAATTTAGAATTTCCTGGAGTATCAATATCAACATCATCTGTTAGAAAATATTTAAGACAAAGCTTAGCATCACATGCAATTGGATATATAGGAGAAATAAATGAAGAAGAACTAAAAAAAATGGAAGGTTATTCTATGAATGATTATATAGGAAAAGCAGGAATAGAATACGTATTTGAACCATATTTAAGAGGAAAAAATGGTAAAAAACAAACAGATATGTCAATAGATGGAACAACAACAGGAGAATATATAACAGAAGAAGCAATTCAAGGAAGCAATGTCATATTAACAATTGATGCGAATCTTCAATCTACAACAGAAAAGGCTTTAAAAAATAATATAGAAAAAATAAAAACAGGTGGATTTTACGAAACTAGAGATGTAAAATCTGGAGCTGCGGTTGTATTAGATGTAAAAACAGGAGACGTACTTGCAATAGCAAGTTATCCAGATTTTGAGCCACAATTATTTGTTAATGGAATAAGCACAGAAAAATGGAATGAATATACTAAAGAGGAAGGAAGCGCATTAGTAAATAGAGCAATACAAAGTGCATATGCACCAGGATCTACATTTAAAATGGTATCAGCAATAGCAGGTTTGGAAACAGGAGCAATAACTCCTACAGAAACAATATATGATACAGGAATATATCCACGAGGGTATAAACCAAGATGCTGGATTTATTCTAGTCAAGGCAGAGGACATGGTGCCTTAAACGTATCAGGGGCAATAAAAAATTCATGTAACTATTTCTTTTATGAAGTAATAACTAGAATGGGAATAGAAAACTTGGAAAAATATGCAACATACTTTGGACTAGGACAAAAAACCAATATAGAATTGCCAGGAGAAGTATCCGGAACACTAGCTGGAAAAACTCTATACAATAAATTGAAAGAAACCTGGTATTATGGGAATTCTTTATCCGCAGTAATTGGACAAGCCGAAAACAATTTTACACCTATTCAAATGGCAAGATATATAGCAATGCTTGCAAATGGAGGAAAAAATGTCAAAGTCAGTATTGTAAAAGATATAATAGATGCAGATGGTATATCATTAGGAAAAGAAAAAATTAAACAATATTCTCAACAAAAATTGAATCTAACAGAGATAAATAATGAAGACTTAGATATTAAAAAGGAAAATTTAGATTTAGTACTAGAAGGAATGAAATCAGTTACAACAGAAACTGGAGGAACAGCATATGGCGTATTTAAAGATTTTGATATCGAAGTAGGTGGAAAGACTGGTTCTGCGGAAGCAGGGGATAATGTTAATGCATGGTTTGTAGGATTTGCACCATATGATAATCCTGAAATCGCAATTGTAGTAATGGTAGAAAATGGAGCACACGGTTCATATACAGCAGAAGTTACAAAAGAAATTATAGAAGAATACTTCAACTTAAAAGGAGAAATAAATGAAGACGTAACAGCAAAGCCATATACAGAACAGCAAAACAATTAAAAAGAGGGACATGCCTCAATCTATGAGGAATGCTAATGACTTAAGGCTTGTCCCTCAAACATTGCAAAGGACATGCCTCAATCTATGAGGAATGCTAATGACTTAAGGCTTGTCCCTCAAACATTGCAAAGGACATGCCTCAATCTATGAGGAATGCTAATAACTTAAGGCTTGTCCCTCAAACTCTATAATGACTAAATAAAGGAGGAATATAAATGAGAAACCCAGTAGGAATTAGTATGAAAAAAGATGAAATAGTAATAAGAATAAGTGAAAAAGCAACATATGATGAAACAATACAATGTTTAAACAAGAAAATACCAGCACTAAAAAAATTATATAAAGCTGAAAAAACACCAATATGTGTATCAGGTAAAGTATTAAAAAATAAAGAGATAGAAGAAATAAAAAAAATAATTACAGATGAAATTGATGTTGACGTTACGTTTGATAGCCCTAAAACATTAGGATTACATGGCATAAAAAAAGTATTTGAAGAGGAAATTAATACATCTGAAACTAAGTTTTATAGAGGAAGTCTAAGATCTGGTCAAAAAATAGAATTTGAAGGAAGTCTTGTAATATTAGGAGATTTAAATGGTGGTGCAGAAGCAATAGCAGGAGAGAATATAGTTGTATTGGGAATTTTAAGAGGGTTAGCACATGCAGGAGCCAAAGGAAACAAAAAAGCAATCATAGCAACAAATGGAATAGGCTGTCCACAACTTAGAATTGCAAATATAGTAAAAGAGATTGAAAAAGGACAATTAGAAGAACCATATAAATTTGCATATGTTAATGACAACAACGAAATAATATTAGAATAAATTGTAATTTGTGTGAAAAAATTCTAGGGACAGTCCCCTTTTTTACCTTTGGAAGAAAAGAGGGACTGTCCTGAAATTTTGAACGATTTAATAATTAATAATTTCTATCAAATTCAAATTATGATAGCAACAACATAATTAATGATATAAATAAAAGCTGGTCTTTAACCCCCTCATTATATAAAAAAAGCAAAAGACATATCAATAAAATATCGTCAAAATAAAGAGTTATACCAAAAATTTCAAAACGATTATCATTTCTTCCAAAAGTAAATTCATTATAAATATTATCTATCATTTCTTTGAGTCACCACCCATGAAAGGGAACACATCCATTACTTTGCTCATATTAATAAGTTGTATGTATTGATCCACCTTTGATTTTCTACTATCTTTCAGATATGGTTTTAAAGATTGTAACAAATTGGAGCGTGGATCATCTTTTGTATTTATTTTATCTATAATAGTTTTCATTCTCATTATAGTTTCAAAATCTATACCACTACTTTCAAAAGGATTATTTTGATTGTTTGTAGAACTCGATGACTGATCATTATAATCTTGATGAGAAGAGTTATCACAAAAATCACTGCTAGAATTTGTATCATTGTTATGATTATTAGAATTATTAAGCATACTAAATAAATTATTTACCATTTCAGGTGAAATATTATTCTGACTAGCAACATTATTTAATTTATCAAAAACATGTGACATATCCTCATTATTCAAGATTATCAATCCCCTTATTTATTTTTGTTTATTTCCCTTAAAATTTCATCCTTACTTTTAGTTTTAAGGATTTGATTAGCTTTTGCAATTCCAGCTTCCAATTCTTTTTTATCCATTTTAGATAGCATTTCCATCATTTTTGACATATCAAAATTATTAGTATTCATAAAAACCCCCATTCTAAGAACTAAAATAATACACTACTATTAAAATATATGTGTTAATAACATATGATATTCAAACAAATAAAAAAGGTTACAAAAAAAAGACCATAAGGTCTTAAAAATTGTAATTTGTTTTGTTAAATTTATTGCAAATGTGTAGGGGCGGAATCAATTTCCGCCCGAAAAACAATAAATAATTCGCGGGCAGATATGGAATCTGCCCCTACGGATATAAAAATTAATTTAATTCAACAAACAACAATTTATCTGATTATCATATCTTCTCTTCCAGCACCAGTTCCTATAAATTTTACAGGAACTCCTGTATATTTTTCTATTCGTCTCAAATAAATTTTTGCATTTTCAGGTAAATCTTCAAATGTTTTGCAATTACTAATATCTCCGAAGTTTCCATCGAATTCCTCATAAACTGGAGTTACGTTATTTAAAAACTCACTATTTGTTGAAAAATCGGTTGTCTCTTTTCCATTATAATTATATGCAACACATAATTTAATTTTATCTAATTTTCCAATTGTATCAACATGATTAATTGCTAGTCCTGTTAACCCATTTAAACGAGCAACATATTTTAAAGCAACTAAATCAAGCCAACCACATCTTCTAGGTCTTTTTGTTGTTGTTCCATATTCATGACCTAATTCTCTTATTAAATCTCCTATTTCATTATCTTGTTCTGTTACATAAGGACCAGCTCCTACTCTTGATGAATAAGCCTTAAGAACCCCATAAACTTCACCAATATCTTTTGCACCGATTCCACTTCCCGTACAAACACCACCAATTGATGGATTAGAAGAGGTTACAAAAGGATAACTTCCAAAATCAATATCAAGAAGAGTTGCCTGAGCTCCCTCACAAAGAATTTTTTTACCATTGTCTAAAGCATTATGTATTAAAGTAATAGTATCTGTAATATATGGTTTTAAAATTCTTGCATATTCTTTATATTCGTTAAGAGTTTTAGCCAAGTCTATTTTTTCATGACCATAAGCTTCAAAAATTTTATTTTTATTCTTTATATTAATAGTCAAAAGTTCTTCAAATTTATCAGAAATCAAATCTTCAGCACGAATGCCACATCTTTCAAACTTATCACAATATGCAGGACCAATTCCTCTTGCTGTAGTTCCAATTTTATTTGAACCTCTATTTTCTTCTAAAAGCTTGTCTAATTCAATATGGTATGGAAGAATTATATGAGCTTTATCACTTATATATAAATTATCTACAGATACACCATTAGCTTTTAAATCTTCAATTTCTTGAATTAAAACTTTAGGATCAACAACTAATCCATTTCCTATAACAGCAATTGTACTTTTATTTAGAATTCCTGATGGAATTAAATGAAAAGCATATGTTTTACCATTTACTTTTATGGTATGACCTGCATTATTTCCTCCAGAACACCTAACTGCTACATCTGATTTTGTAGCTAGATAATCAATTATTTTACCTTTTCCTTCATCTCCATAAAAAGTGCCTAAAACCACATCAACTTTTGACATATTTATCACATCCTATTAAAATAAAATATGTTTCTCCCTTTTTAAGAAGAACATATTTATTATCATATAAAAGATTAAAAAAGTCAATAGAAAAAAAGGTACAGGACCTTCTTTTATAATAATTTAAAACTATTTGGAAGTAAATCTTCCATAGAATATTCTCTTATATTATCATTTTCAGAAAGTGCATATATTTTGAAATCTTTATCTACAAATTCATTAATAAATTGTCTACAATAACCACAGGGAAGGCAATTATCTAATGAATTTAAATCACTTCCACCACATAGTACAATATATTCAAAACTTTTTTCACCTTCAGAAATAGCTTTTACAAAAGCCACTCTTTCTGCACAAATTGATTGAATGCCACCATTTTCAATGTTACATCCCGAATATATTTTTCCAGTTGAAGTTTTTAAAGCGCAACCTACATAATATTTTGAATATGGTGCGTATGCATTTTTCCTAACATTTTTGGCAATTTCAATTTCTTTAGATAAATCCATAAATATTCCCTCTTTCATATATATGAATTATATAGCATATGAGGAATAAAGTCAATAAACTAAACATAAAATTGATAAAATTTATAGAAAGAAAAATTATATAAAAAAATAGAGTAAAATATAAATTTTACTTATATTCACAATTTCTGTAAACCCTTCATAGAATATAGCAAAAAGTTAATTAGATTTAGAAAGGATGAATAAAGAATGTCTAGTTACATAATAGAAGGTGGAAATAGATTAGAAGGAGTTGTGGATATATCAGGTTCTAAAAATGCTTCACTTCCAATAATAGCTGCAAGTATTTTAAATGGAGGTGTTAGTAAGCTATATAATGTACCCAATATACATGATACTCAAATAACTTTAAAAATATTAAAGATTTTAGGTTGCAAAGTAGATAAGAAGAATGGTAAAATAATAATAGACTCAAGTAGAATGGATAATCATGAAATTCCAGAAGATTTAATGAGGCAAATGAGATCTTCTGTAGTCCTTGCAGGAGCAATACTTGCAAGATTTAAAAATGCAGTATTTACATATCCAGGAGGATGTGATATAGGTCCAAGACCAATAGATTTACATTTAAAATCACTAAAAAAACTAGGAATAAATATAGACGAAACATCAGGATATATAAAATGTAAATGTGATAAAATTATTGGAGCAGAAATACACTTAGATTTTCCATCAGTAGGTGCAACAGAAAATGTTATTTTAGCATCAGTTTTAGCTGAGCGGAGAAACAATTCTTACTAATGCTGCAATGGAACCAGAAATAAAAGATTTACAAAACTTTTTAAATAAAATGGGAGCAAAAGTAGAGGGTGCTGGCACAAATGTTATAAAAATAATAGGAGTAAAAAAATTAAAAGATGTAAGCTATAATATAATGCCAGATAGAATAGAAGCAGGTACATTTCTTTGTGCAGCAGCTACAACTTATGGGAAAGTGCATTTAAATAATGTTATTCCAGAACATATAGGTCCGATAATTAATAAATTAGAAGAATGTGGATGTAAGTTTGAAATTAATAAAAATAGTGTAACAATAGATGCACCTAAAAAATTAAAATCTATAGACATAAAAACTATGCCATATCCAGGATTTCCAACAGATATGCAATCAGTATTCACAGCAATGCTTTGCACAGCAAAAGGAACTTCAGTTATAGTAGAAAATATATTTGAAAACAGGTATAGATATATAAATGAATTAAAAAGAATGGGAGCAAAAGTAAACATAGAAGGTAAAATTGCTATTGTAAAAGGTGTAAGAAAATTAAATGGTGCAGTAGTAGAAGCAACAGATTTAAGAGGAGGAGCTGCTGTTGTAATAGCAGGATTAGTAGCAAAAGGAAAAACAAAAGTAAATAATATAGAATATATATTAAGAGGCTATGAAAACTTAGACAAAAAGCTAAACAAACTTGGTGCAAAAATCATTATAACCTAAAAACAAGGGACATTCCTCAATCTATGAGGAATGCCTATGCACCGAAGTTTGTCCCTTAACACTGTGGTCTGTTTTTCAACCCAATAATAACAATACAATGGGGGATATGCGTCCCCTTATAAATAAAAAAGGAGATACCTATGAGAAAATCTAAAGGACAAACTATTGACTTGTTATACACAAATAAAAAAGAAGTAAATAAAAAAGTAAAAAGCAAACCAAAAAATACATCGAAAAAGAAAAAAAACAACACAAAAAAAACACAGAACAATAAAGAAAGGATAAACTTAGATAATGAAATTATAATAGGATTAACTCCTAAAACAACAGGAACAAAAAGGGATAACACTCCACTAAAATCAAAAGTTAAAAATAAAAAACAAAAAAAGTCTAACACAAAAAAAACACAGAAAAATATAAAAAGAAAAAATACATTTGTACAAACAAATTGTAAAAAGGCTACTACAAAAAAGCAAAATCAAAAAAGTAAAAGAAATATAAAAATATTAAAATGGATCACAATCATTATTTTAATTATAACATCAGTAATATTATTCATGATGTCTAGTATATTTAATATAAAACAAATAGTAGTCATAAACAATAGCAAAATTTCCTCAGAAGAGATAATAAATTTATCTAAATTAACACTAGGAATTAATATGTTTAAAACTACAAATAAAACAATAAGAAATAATCTTAAAATAAATGCATATATAGAAGATGTTAATATAAAAAGAAGTATTAATGGAATAGTAACACTTAATATAAGAGAAAGAAAACCAACATATATGCTAAAATTTGCAAATAATTATGTATATATAGATATTCAAGGATACATGTTAGAAATATCAGAAAATCCATTAAAACTCCCAATTATAACAGGATTTTCAACACCAAATGAAGAGATTAAAGTTGGTAACAGATTAAATACTGATGATTTAAACAAGCTAAGTGATATAATGAAAATAATGGAATCATCAAAAAATACTTCTCTAGCAAGCATAATTACAGAAATAGATATTTCAAAATATATGGATTATAAATTAAAAGTAACAAGTGAAAAGAAAACAATAAGAGTCGGAGATATGACTAACATAGGCATAAAATTACAAATGGCAGAAGCAGTAATAAATAGTGAAAAAGGTAAAACTGGAGAAATATATTTTCAAGGCGATCCGAAAAAAGCCGTATTTAAAGAAGAAGTTTCGAGGTGATGAATAAATGCGTAAAAATAAAGTGGCATTAATTATGCGGAGTAGTTTGTATGCTATTGACAATGGCTATATGCATACAAATAAATACAATAAATGCTTCAACTAAAACAGTAGGAACTACATTGAAAGATAATAGCGGACTAAGAGATGAACTCTTAAGTGTGCAAGGAAATTATGAAAATTTATATAAAGAACTAGATGAGAAAAAACAAAAATTAGAAGAAATAAGACAAATGGCCGCACAAAACAATGAAAATGATACTAAAAATGATGTTTCAATAAAAGATAATCAAAAAATTTTAGGATTAACAGATGTTACAGGACAAGGTATAATAATAAGATTAGATGAAAATAGAGAAGTAAACAGCCAAGAAGTAGTAAATATTAGTGAATATTTAGTGCACGAAGAGGACTTATTATATATAGTAAATGAGCTATTCAATTCAGGGGCAGATGCAATATCAATAAATGACCAAAGAATTGTAAGTACTACTTCGATACTTTGTGATGGGAATATAGTAAGAATAAACGAAAAAATGGTAGGAGTTCCAATAGAAATAAAAGCCATAGGATATCCAGAAAGAATGGATCCTGCATTATCAAGACCAGGTGGTTATTTACAACTAATGGCAGATGAGGGAATAGTAGTAACTGTAGAAAAAAGCGAAAACATAACCATACCAAAATATGAAGGGGTATATAACTATGACTATTTATCAAGAGGTGATGTATAGTTGAAAAAAGGGCAAGTAACAATAACAATAACGATTGGGATAGTATTTTTTATACTCACAGCAGTTATATTTATACAATTTAAAACAATCAATCAAACAGATATAACATCATTAGAAAATATGAGAGAAGATGAATTGCGTACAGAGATAAGTAACTTTAAACAAAAAGTAGAAGAAGTTTCAAAAGAAATTTCAGACACAGATGATAAAATTGAAGAATACCAAGAAGCAATCAATTCAAATAGAGAGGCTTCAAATATTTTAGCAAAGGAACTAGAACAGCAAAATAACATTTTGGGAAAAAATGATGTAAAAGGAAGCGGAGTTATAATAACTCTTACAGATACACAAGCACAAAAAATCACACCAGAAGATTTAAGAGAACTATTAAATGAACTGAAAACGGATGGAGCAGAAGCAATATCAATTAATGGACAAAGAATAGTGTATGATTCATATATAGTAGACATAGGAGGCACATTTATAAGTGTAAACGGAGAAAGAATAGTATCTCCATATGAAGTAAAAGCAATAGGAAATCCAACATATCTAGAAAGTGGATTATCTAAAAAACAATATGGGTATATTGATACAAAACTAGAAGAAGGAAAAGATGTAAGTCTAAAAAGGGAAAACAATATTTTAATAAATAAATATAATGGAGACTTAAATATGGAATATGTAAAGGAGGTAGAATAATGATAATAATAGCAATAGTAATAGGATGTGTACTTGGTGCATTGATAGGAATAAACGTTCCAAACATATCTTATACATACTCAGGATACTTAGCAATAGCAATAGTTGCAGCACTAGATTCAGTATTTGGAGGAATAACATCAGTACTTAAAGGTAATTTTGACTTAAAAATCTTTATATCTGGATTTTTTGGAAATGCAATATTATCAATACTATTGACATGGCTTGGAGTTAAATTAAATGTAGACATTTATTTAGCAGCAATAGTAGTTTTTGTAGGAAGAATGTTCACAAATTTAGCAATTATTCGTAGATATTATATAGACAAATGGAGCAAAAAAGTAATAAAAGAGGATACGAAAAATGAGAATAAGAAGAAAACCATGGGTGAGGGCTGAACTTGCAGAAAGTAAATTTTTTATAGATAACCCAATAGAAAATATAGGTAAATGGCATAAAGCATTTAAAAGAAAAAATCAGCCTATACACTTAGAACTTCGGGTGTGGAAAAGGTAGTTTTATTGCACAGCTAGCTTGTCAAAATCCAAATATAAATTACTTAGCAATAGATATAAAAAGTGAAGTATTAGGACTAGCAAAAAGAAACATAGAAAAAGAATATTTAGCTAAAAGAAGAGAAATTGATAATGTACTTTTAACAGCTTATCAAATAGAAATAATACAAAATATTTTAAATAAAAAAGACAAAATAGATAGAATATATATTAACTTTTGCAATCCATGGCCAAAGCCAAGACATAACAAAAAAAGATTAACACATCCAAAACAATTAGAAAAGTATAAAATATTTTTAAAACAAGGTGGAGAGATATATTTTAAAACAGACGATGAAAGTTTATTCAATGCAAGTATAAAATATTTTGAACAAGAAGGTTTTAAAATTTTTGCCAGAACATATGATTTACATGCAAAACCAATATGGGAAAATAATATAGAAACAGAACATGAGAAAATGTTTGAAGAACAAGGAATAACTACAAAAGCATTAATTGCCATTAAAACGAGGGACATGCCTCAATCTATGAGGAATGCCTGTGACTGAGGCTTGTCCTTCAAACCTTGTAAAGACACCTCTATCTATGAGGAATGCCTGTGACTGAGGCTTGTCCCTCAAACCTTGTAAAGACACCTCAATCTATGAGGAATGCCCGTGACCTAGGTGTGTCCCTCAAACCGTTGCTTTTTTTATTGAAATCCATTGAAAAAAATGTCGTTATATAATATAATAATAAAAGACGAGGGAAATGCCTGTGACTTAAGGCTTGTCCCTCAAACCTTGCGTAAGGAGAGATATAAATGGGAAAAAGTTTTAGTGAAAGTTATAAAGCTGCAGGAGTAGATGTTACAGCAGGATATAAAGGAGTACAGCTAATGAAAAAAGCTGTGCAAGCAACATATACAAATTCAGTTATTTCAGATATAGGGGGATTTGGAGGACTTTATGCCCCACAAATTAATGATATGGAAGAACCGATTTTAGTTTCAGGAACAGATGGAGTAGGAACAAAACTAAAATTGGCTTTTTTAATGGACAAGCACGATACAATAGGAGAAGATTGTGTAGCAATGTGTGCAAATGATGTAATATGCACAGGAGCAAATCCAATGTTCTTTTTAGACTATATGGCTTTAGGAAAAAATATACCAGAAAAAGTAGCAACAATAGTAGCAGGAGTAGCAGAAGGATGTAAAAAAGCAAATTGTAGTTTAATAGGTGGAGAAACAGCAGAAATGCCAGGATTTTATCCAGAAGATGAATATGATTTGGCAGGATTTTGTGTTGGTATAGTTGATAAAAAGAAAATAATTAATAACAAAACAATAGAAATAGGAGATAAAGTAATAGGGATTACGTCATCAGGAGTACATTCAAATGGATTTTCGTTGGTTAGAAAAGTATTTAATATAAATAAAGAAACTATAAACGAATATGTAGATGAATTAGGAATGACAGTCGGAGAAGCTTTACTTAAACCTACAAAAATATATGTAAAACCAATACTTAAACTATTAAAAGAAGTAAAAGTAAAGGGAATATCTCATATAACAGGTGGAGGATTCTATGAAAATATGCCAAGAATGTTAAGAGAAGGAGTATCATTAAAAATAGATAAAAACTCTTACAAAGTACCAGCAATATTTAAACTAATACAATCTAGAGGTAATATTCCTGAAAGAGATATGTACAACACATTTAATATGGGAATTGGAATGGCTGTAATTGTACCAGCAAACGAAGTAGAAGAAGCAATAAATATCTTAAAAGAAGCAGGAGAAGAAGCATACGAAATAGGAGAAGTTGTAGAAGGAAACAAAGAAATAATAATGTAAGGGGAATTCTAGGGACTGTCCTGAATTCACCAGAAATGAAACAAATCAAAAACGAAGTTTTTCATTTGTTTGCAAGGAGGATGTAATATGGTAAAACGTATATATGTACAAAAAAAACCAGGATTTGATGTTGAAGCAAAAGGATTATTAGAGGATTTAAAAGAAAATCTTTTAATGAGTAACTTAAAAGATATTATTTTGTTAAATAGATATGATGTTCAGGGTATAAGCCAAGAAGTATTTAAACAAGCAAAAAACACAGTATTTTCAGAACCTCAAGTAGACTTATGCTTTGAAGAGGAATATCCATTTAAAAAAGAAGACAAAGTATTTGGTGTAGAATTCCTACCAGGACAATTTGACCAGCGAGCAAATTCTTTATCAGAATGCCTTCAAATATTAACAGAAAAAACAAAACCTATAGCGAAAAGTGCAAAAATATATATTTTAAAAGGTAATTTAAGTAAAGAAGATGTAGATAAGATAAAATCATATATTATAAACCCAGTAGATTCAAGAGAATGCACATTAGAGAAATTAGAAAGTTTAGATGAAAAGCAACAAGATCCTGATGATGTGAAAGTAGTTTCTGGATTTATACATATGACAGATGAAGACTCTAAAAAATTCTATGAAAAATACGGATTTGCAATGGATTTAGAGGACTTAAAATTCTGCCAAGAATATTTTAGAAACGTAGAAAAAAGAGATCCAACTATGACAGAAATGAAAATGATAGATACATATTGGTCAGACCATTGTAGACACACGACATTTTTAAGTAAACTCGAAAAAGTAGAAATTAACTGGGATTTAGCAAAAAGTGTATATGATAAGTATTTAAAATCAAGAGAATTTGTATATGATGGCAAAATTGCAAAAGATATATGTTTAATGGATGTTGCAACAATTGCAGTAAAAGAGCTTAAGAAAAAAGGAATGTTAAAAGACTTAGATGAATCAGAAGAAATAAATGCTTGTAGTATAAAAGCAGAAATATTAGTAGATGGAAAACCAGAAGAATATTTAATAATGTTCAAAAATGAAACACATAACCATCCTACAGAAATTGAGCCTTTCGGAGGAGCAGCAACATGTTTAGGTGGAGCAATAAGAGACCCATTATCTGGAAGAGTATATGTATATCAGGCAATGCGTGTTACAGGATGTGGTAATCCAACCGTAGCTGTAAAAGACACCATGCCAAATAAATTACCACAAAGAAAACTAACAAACGAAGCGGCACGTGGATATAGTTCATATGGAAATCAAATAGGACTTGCAACAGGTGAGGTAGTAGAAATATATCATCCAGGCTATGTAGCAAAAAGAATGGAAATTGGAGCACTTGTAGGTGCAGCACCAAAAGAAAATGTAGTAAGAAAAGTACCTAAGCCAGGAGACGTAGTAGTATTACTTGGTGGAAGAACAGGTAGAGATGGATGTGGAGGAGCAACAGGATCATCAAAAGCACACAACTCTGAGTCACTAACAAGCTGTGGAGCAGAAGTACAAAAAGGAAATGCACCAGAAGAAAGAAAAATACAAAGACTATTTAGAAATCCAGAAGTAACAAAACTAATAAAAAGATGTAATGACTTTGGAGCAGGTGGCGTTTCCGTAGCAATAGGAGAACTTGCTGACGGATTAGAAATTAATTTAGATAAAGTTCCAAAAAAATACGAAGGGCTAGACGGAACAGAACTTGCAATATCAGAATCACAAGAAAGAATGGCAGTAGTAATAGAGTCAAAAGATATAGAAAAATTCCAAAAATTTGCATCAGAAGAAAACATAGAATCAACAGTAGTAGCAAAAGTAACAAAAGAAGCAAGAATGAAAATGTATTGGAGAGGAAAACTAATAGTAGACTTATCAAGAGAATTCCTAAACACAAACGGAACCGTAAAAAAAGCAAATGCAACAATAAACAAACCAGAAGGCCTAGAAGACTATTTCTGGCAAAAAAGGGGACAGACCCCTTTTTTGCCAAAAAATTCAAATTGCATAAAAGAAAACGGGAAAAACTGTAGTAAAGTAGAAATATGGAAAAATATAATCTCAGACTTAAATTGTTGCTCACAAAAAGGTTTGGTGGAAAGATTTGACAGCACAATAGGAGCAGGAACAGTATTTATGCCATTTGGTGGAAAATATCAGCTTTCGCCAATAGAAGCAATGTGTGCAAGAATTCCAACGGTCAATGGATATACAAATTCAGGAACAGCAATGTCATTTGGATTTGATCCATACCTTTCAGAAATAAGTCCATTCCATGGTGCAGTATTTGCAGTAATTGATTCACTTACAAAATATGTAGCAGTTGGAGGAGATTATAAAAAAGCATGGTTCACATTCCAAGAATACTTTGAAAAACTAAGAAACGAACCTTCAAGATGGGGTAAACCTTTAGCAGCACTTCTCGGAGCATATTTAGTGCAAGAAAAATTAGGACTAGCATCAATTGGTGGAAAGGATTCTATGTCTGGTTCATATAATGAACTTGATGTACCACCAACACTTACATCATTCTGTATAGGAGTAGTAGATACAAACAAAGTAGTATCGAACGAATTTAAAAAAGAAAATTCAAATGTATACATATTAAAAACTAAATATACAGAAGATTTAATACCAGATTTTGAAGACTTAAAAGAAAATTATGAAATAGTACACAAATTAATAGAACAAGGAAAAGCTATATCAGTTGCTACAATTAGGCAATATGGAATAGCAGACACTTTAAGCAAAATGTGCATAGGAAATAAAATAGGATTTGAATTTAAAACAGAAAAATGTCTATTTAAACCACGCTATGGCTCTTTCATAATAGAAGCATCAGAAGAATTAAATACAGATAAATTAGAACTTTTAGGAAAAACAATTAAAGAAAAAGAAATAAGAATATCAGAAAATGAAATACTTGATTTAGAAGAGTTAATAAGAATATGGGAAGAACCATTAGAAAAAGTATTCCCTACAAAAATAAAAATTAAATATAATAAAATAGAAAATGTTATAAGTGATAAAAAACAGATTATATTTGCAAAATCGAAAATAGCAAAACCAAAAGTATTCATACCAGTATTTCCAGGAACAAACTGTGAATATGACTTAGCTAAAGCATTTATAGATGCAGGAGCAGACCCCAAAATTTCAGTATTTAAAAACATAAAAGAAAATGATATTGAAGATTCTATTGCTGAAATGGAAAAAGCTATAAACGAAGCACAAATAATAATGCTTCCGGGAGGATTTAGTGCAGGAGATGAACCAGATGGATCAGGTAAATTTATAGCAACAGTATTTAGAAATCCAAGACTAAAAGAAGCAATACATAAACACTTAAATGAGCAAGACGGATTAATGCTTCGGAATATGTAATGGATTCCAAGCACTAATAAAATTAGGACTAGTTCCTTATGGTGAGATATTAGATATGAACCAAGATATGCCAACACTAACATACAACGATATAGCAAGGCATCAATCAAAACTTGTAACAACAAAAGTGGTATCAAAATTATCACCTTGGTTTAGTAAAATAAACTTAGGAGATGAATTTGTAATTCCAATATCACACGGAGAAGGTAAATTTGTAGCAAACGACGAAGTATTAAAAGAACTAATAGAAAATGGACAAATAGCAACACAATATATAGATATGGAAGGAAACGCTACTTACGATATAAACTATAATCCAAATGGATCGGTGTATGCAATAGAAGGAATAACAAGCAAAGATGGAAGAATACTTGGGAAGATGGGACACTCAGAGAGATGTTACAGAGGAAACATATTAAACGTACCAGGAAATATGGATCAAAAACTATTCGAATCAGGAGTAGAATATTTTAAATAAAGGCAAAAAAGGGGACAGACCCCCAATTAGCCAATTTTGAATTTCGAGATTGGCTAATTGGGGGTCTGTCCCCTTTTTTGCAATTATTTTTTCTCCTAATTATGGTGTTTCATATTTATGATACTGTTTAATAATTTCTAGTTCTATTATAGAATTTGTAAATTTACTTTTAGGAGTTACACTCCATGGAGTATTTTTTCTATGAGTTAAGTCTACTAATTGTGTTGCACTCAAATTACCATATTTTTTTAAAGTATTATCTATACTAATTATTTTTTCTGTACCATCTTTAGCAAATAAAATTCTACTTTTTGCTGGCATTTCTGAAACAGTAGAATCTATATCATACTTTTTCTCATCTATAAGGTTATATTTATATTTTTTATATTTTTTATAGACTGTATTAATAACTGGTCCATACTTAAAAGCATATATTTTATCTTCAAATAATTTTTTGTCGGTATCACACAAATAATCAGCAAAACATAAGTATAATAATTTTTGTAACTTTAATTGTGTACATTTTATTTTTGAAAGTATATATTTTGCAATATCAATGCCTTCCAAACTCCTATCTTTTTTTATAATTTCTATAAAAACATTAATGTTTTTTATAACTATAACATTTCTAAAAAAGTGGTCAGATTTACAAACTGATTCCCAGTCTGTATCTTCTGCTTGTATCATATGTGTTGAAATAGATACATCATTTCCACATTCGGCAATAATTTTATCTAGTGTTTCTTTAAGCTTATGCTGCATATCTTTTTGCGAAGAAACAATAAAGTCTAAAGCAATTCTTGTACCTAAATTATATGAACTACTCATAAATATAAAATGTGTAACCATTATTTTTTATCTCCTTTATTTTCAATTTCCCATTTAATGTAATCTTGTTTGTATATCTCATGTGAAATAATATTATTTATTTCATCACACTTATTCCAGACCTGCAATTCCCATTGAAAAGCATACTTTCCATTTCTAAAATATATATGTGTGGCTTTATATCCATTATTAGATGAATCTATACATTTCAAATTACTATATTTAGTTTTAATAAGATTAGAAACCATATCAAAAGTTAATTTTTCTGTACTAATTATTCTGATTCCAAATAAATCATTAAAACATTTACTAATTGGAACTTTTCCATTCTCATGATTTTTTATATAATTATTAATTTTAAGTTCAATAGAATTTTTTGCCTTTGTTCTAAAATAAATTTTTATAGTTTTAGTATTAAAACGCAATAAATTAAATACTAACTGAATATTATTTTGATTTATAAACTCTCTATAATTAACAATTGAATCAAGTATTGGTTTATTATCTGGTAAATCACAAACTAAATTAGTCTTTAAATTGGTTCTAATATAAAGACTACTTCTCTCCCATTTTTGAGTTAATTTAATATATTCAGTTTGTATAAAGTTAATTAAATTATCTAATTCATCTAACATATATAATTATTCCCTTAACTATTATATCATATAAATTTAATTTTGTGTTAATATGTTCAATTTTAGAACAAATGTTCTAAAATGTCAATATATTTTAAAAAATATAAAATTCTGGCAAAGAAATTTTTTCTTTGCCAGAATTTCTATTTAACTACTATATTGTAAATCTTATTCTTTACATATATTTCTTTTACAATAGTTTTTCCTTCTAATAAATTTGCTACTTCGCTATGAGCCTTTTCTTTTACAATATTTTCCTCACTGTCTAAAGCTATTTTTATAGTAGCCTTTACTTTTCCATTTAATTGAACAGGAATTTCTATTTCTGAATCAATTGTTTTTGACTCATCATATTTTGGCCAAGAAGATTCGCAAATTGGTTTAAATCCTAAAGATTCGTTTAGCTCTTCTGTAATATGAGGAGCAATAGGATTAAGCAAAGTAAGTAGCAAATGGTATTCGTCTTTAGTAATACTCTTTTCATCATCAAAACTATTTGCCAAAATCATTAGGCTTGACACAGCTGTGTTATAAGCCATTGTACTTAAATCATTTTCTACTTTTTTAATAGTTTTGTGGATAATAGGCTCTAATTTTTTAGAATATCCTTCTCCAGATCCAACTTTATCTTTTAAACGAATAACTTTATCTATAAAACGTTTACAACCCTTTAAAGAGTCTGTACTCCAAGGAGCATCTTGAGTATAATCTCCCATAAACATTTCGTAAATTCTTAATGTATCTGCACCAAATTCTTTTACGATATCATCAGGGTTAATTACATTTCCCTTAGATTTACTCATTTTTTCGTTATTAGAACCCAAAACCATACCATGACTAACACGAGTCCAAATCATTTCTTTTTTAGGAACTAAACCGATGTTATATAAGAACTGAACCCAAAATCTAGCATATAATAAGTGCCTTGCAGTATGTTCCATTCCTCCATTATACCAGTCTACTCTGTTCCAATATTTCATAGCATCCATTGAAGCAAATTCTTTATCATTATGAGCATCCATAAATCTTAAGAAATACCAGCTAGAACCAGCCCAGTTAGGCATAGTATCTGTTTCTCTTTTTGCTTTGCCACCACAATGTGGACAAGTAGTGTTGACCCATGTCTTAATGTTTGCAAGTGGGCTTTCTCCGTCTTCTGTAGGCTCATATTCAGCCACATCAGGAAGAAGTAATGGTAAATCCTTCTCATCCATTGGTTGCCATCCACATTTTTCACAATAAATCATAGGAATTGGCTCACCCCAAAATCTTTGGCGTGAAAATATCCAATCTCTCATTTTATAATTATTTACACGTCTTGCAATTCCCTTATTAACTAGTTTTTCAGTAATTGCTTCTTTTGCATCTTCAACTGTAAGACCAGTAAACTCCTCAGAGTTTATAAGTTTGCAACCTTTGCCCAAATAATCATGCTTTTCAAATGCACTATCAGTTGTATCTCTACCATCTATAACTTGAATCATTTCTAGGTTATGTTCTACAGCATATTCAAAATCTCTTTGGTCGTGAGAAGGCACAGCCATAACAGCACCTGTACCATAATCTCCTAATACAAAATCACCTAAGAAGATAGGAACTTCCATGCCATTAACAGGATTAATAGCCATAATTCCCTCCACTTTGCAACCAGTTTTTCCTTTATTTAACTCTGTTCTATCCATACTTGATTTTTTTGCTGTTTCATTAATATATTTATTAACTTCTTCTTTATTTTTAACTCTAGGCATTAGTTCCTTTATAAGTTTTCCATCTGGTGCAATAACAAAGAATGTAATACCATAAACTGTTTCAATACAAGTTGTAAAGATTGAAAACTTGCCTCCACCTACTATTTCAACATCTAATTCAACACCAGTAGATTTACCAATCCAATTAATTTGACCAAGTTTTACTCTATCCGCAAAATTAGTATCATCAAGTCCTTTCAATAAATCTTCTGAATAATCACTCATTCTAAGCATCCATTGAGATTTTTCTTTTTGAACAACCTCAGTGCCACATCTTTCACAAACTCCGCCTGCTGCGTCCTCATTAGATAAAACAGATTTACAAGTAGGACACCAGTTAACAGGAATTGTATCTTTATATGCCATTCCATGTTTATAAAATTGTAGGAACTGCCATTGTGTCCATTTATAATATTCTGGATCTGTTGTAGAAAATTCACGAGACCAATCAAAAGAAAAACCTAAATCCTTCATTTGCCCTTTAAAGGTTTTAATATTTTCTTTTACAGCATCCTTTGGATGAATATGATTTTTAATTGCATATTGTTCAGCAGGAGCCCCAAAAGCATCCCAGCCCATTGGATATAAAACATTATATCCTTGCATTCTTTTCATTCTAGCAAGAGCATCTTGTGCAGTATAACTTCTCACATGACCAACATGAAGACCTGCACCTGAAGGATAAGGAAACTCTACTAATATATAATATGGTTCTTTTTTATCTCCTGTAACTGCCTTAAAAGTTTGTTTCTCATCCCAATAATTTTGCCATTTCTTTTCAATTTTTTTATGATTATATTCCATAAAAACCTCCATTCGAGCAACTATTTTATATCAAATCAAATTTTTCTACAAATATTTTTAATGTATTAATATGTTCATTTTTTATTCTTAAATAAATTTCTTTTGCCATATTTTCCTTATATGTATGTGAGATTAGATTTCTATCTCTTAACATATCCATATATATCTGACCATCTTTTATAACTCCATTTTGAAATGCTACTTTAATAACACTACTTGGACCATGTTCTTCCAACACATATATGTTTTCCAGGTATCTTTGTAAAAATTTCCACCAAAGTTCAAACGTAAATTCAAAAGCATGAAGAATACCAGCCCTAGCAATTTCAGAATAATCATCTTCATTTATAAACTGTTCTAATTTCAGGTAGGCATTTTTAAATACTTCGTAAGATTGAATTAAATTATTTGGCATAAATTTCAACCCCTTCATTTATAATATTTTCTTTTAGTTTATCATCGTCTTTTAAAGAATTAAAATTAATTAAATCAATTTTATATATTATATATAAATCTTCTAAATCATAAAAAATTTTAGTATTTAAAGAATGAGTTAAATCATTTCCATAAAGGACTATGTCAATATCAGAAGTCTCTTTATAATCTCCTCTTGCACGAGATCCAAAAATGCAAGCCCTATCTATTTGTGGATATTTACAAAAAACATTTTTAATGCTATTCATAACATTTTCATTCAAACCAAAATTTTTCAAATTCAATTACCCCCAACAAATATTAGTAGGATTATATAACAAAAAATAAAATAAATAAAGCAAAAACTATTAATTTTTATAAATATTTGATATAATAACCACAATATATGTACAAATTGTAATTTGTTTTGTTAAATTTATTGCAAATGTGTAGGGGCGGAATCAATTTCCGCCCGAAAAACAATAAATAATTCGCGGGCAGATATGGAATCTGCCCCTACGGATATAAAAATTAATTTAATTCAACAAACAACAATTTATTAAAATGAAAGAAGGAATTATATGAAAGCATTAGTAACAGGTGCATCATCTGGAATAGGAAAAGAAATGGCTATGTATTTAAGCGAGCAAGGAATAGATTTAGTATTAGTAGCAAGAGACCAAGAAAAATTACAAGAAGTACAAAAGCAAATAAAAACAAAATCAGAAATTATATGTATGGATTTAGGAGATGCAGAAAACTGTATAGAATTATATAAAAAAATAGGAGATATTGATATATTAATAAATAATGCCGGGTTTGGAATATGTGGAAACTTTACGCAAACAGATCTAATAAAAGAATTAAACATGATAAATACAAATATATGTGCAGTTCATACACTTACCAAACTATTCCTTTATGAAATGAAAAAGAAAAATTTTGGATATATATTAAATGTGTCATCAATTGCAGGATTTTTGCCAGGGCCACAAATGGCAACATATCATGCTACTAAAGCATATGTACTAAAATTAACGCAAAGTATATATGAAGAATTAAAACAAGAAGGTTATAACATAAAAGTAAGTGCCTTATGTCCAGGGCCTATAAAAACTCCATTTGTAAATAAAGCAAACGTAGAATTTAAAACTAAATTAATGACAAGTAAATATGTAGCAAGATATGCAATAGACAATATGTTTAAAGGTAAATATATAATTTTACCAGGAGGCAATAATAAAATAATAAGGTTTTTAAGTAAAATTGTACCAGATAAAATCACAGCAAAAGTAGTAAGTAAGTTAGTAAAAAAAAAGAATTAAAAAGATGATAATAAAAAATGACAAAATTCACAAGTGTGGGTTTGTAAAATAAGGGATATTCATCAATTTATAAGTAATACATATGACTGAGATTTATCACTTAAACTAAATGCTAAGTAAAAGATGCATTTCCCTACAAATAAAGGAGTGAAATATGAAAATAGGATTAGCATTATCAGGTCGGAGGAATAAGAGGAGCAGCACATATTGGAGCAATTAAAGCTCTTCAAGAAAATAATATAAAAATAGATGCAATTGCAGGAACATCTGCAGGAAGTATGGTTGCAGCTTTATATGCAATGGGATACCAAACAGATCAAATGTTAAAAATATTTAACTATTTTTCAAAATATGTTATGGCAATATCTCCAAAAGATATATTTTATGGTATGAAAGAAGTAAGAGGAGTAAGATTAGGGGGAATTACTTCAAGTCACAATATAGAACTTGCAATCGAAGAAGCTGCAAAATTAAAAGAAATAAAAAACATAAAAGATATAAAGATGCCTATATCTATTCCTACAACTGACTTAATATCAGATAAAGAAATAATATTTACAAGCTGTGCAGATGTAAAAGGTAAAGAATATATACATGATATAGAAATTGGGAAAGCCGTAAGAGCCAGTTCAACATTTCCTGGAATGTATGCCCCATTTGAATATAAAAAATATCAATTCGTAGATGGAGGAATATTCGATAATTTACCAACTGAGGAAACTAAAAAATTAGGAGTAGATAAAGTAATATCAATAAAATTTAAATTTAAAAATCCAAGAAAACAAAACAGTATGTATAATATAGCTATGCGATCGCTAGACTTAATGACCGAAAACTTAATTAGAGAATCTATAAAAGCAAGTGATTATGTAGTAGACATTGATTTAAAAGATATAAAACCTTTTAGCATTAGTAAACTAGAATTTTGCTATAAAGAAGGTTACATACAAACATTAGATAATATAATTAAAATAAAAGAAGCATTAAAATAATCGTTGTTTGTGTAAAAAATTATAGGGACAGTATCTTGTTTGTTTTTAAACAAAAAAAGGCTGTCCTAAATTTATATTTATTTTTAAAATCTATTGACAAATTTTTTCAATTATTTTCCAAAAAACCATAAAAAAAGTTCAAAAATTACTTGAAAAAGTTTACATAACCGTATATAATAAATATATACACATATTTATTATAGCGAAAATTGTTAGAAATAAAAATGTCATACAAATGTAATTTTTATAAATTGTAGGCACGTGTTTTGTATTTCCGTAAACATGTTTTATTACTAAACATGTTTTTAAACCTATTATACTAAAAAACATCTATTGACAATAAAAGATAAAAATGTAAGAATAATGCTATAAAAATATAAAATATGCAATAAAACTAAATTTTATTTGGGAGGAATTTGGTATGTTTAATCTAAAAAATTTAAATACTGGAAAGATGAGAGTAAAAATATTAGCAACGATATTGATATTAACTTTAACATTTGCTAATTTTGCTTTGCTTCGGTTCATACATTGGAAAATCAATAGCAGTAGAAATTAGTTTATCGAATCAAGGAAATGAAACAAATAGTAAGAATGTAAAATTTGAAGTTTATCTTGATGAAAATGATAGGAATGTAAAAGAAAAAACAGCAAAAATAGAATCGGAAATGCAACTATATATATCAGTAGCAGTACAAGGTAAAGGATATTTAAAAAATCCGGAAATAGAACTTGTAGATACAAACTTTAGATTAAAAAACAACTCAGAAGTAACAAAGTTTAAATTAGATTCAGTACAATCAGAAAGAGGAACAACAGTAGCCTTGCCAATAATAGCAAAAAAAGATGAATCATACAATTTAAGCTTATTAGACATGCAAAGCCAAATAAAATTAACAGGAGAATATATAGATGAGAATGGAAATGTAACAGATATTAATACAACTAAAGCAATAAAAGCATCATGGACTTTAGATGAATTAACAGAAGAAAACATTTCACTAAACCAAGAAGTAATTACAAATAAAATATACAACATAGACGGAAACAACAAAAGAGTAATTCAAGTTTTAATAACATCAAAACTTAAAGAAAATGTTGCCCCTGTAAAATCTAGTTTAATAGAAGTAGTAAATCCAGAAGTAGGAATGGAACCAGAAGAAGTAAAAGTAGCAGGATATACAACTAAAGCTACTAATGGAAAAACAAATTTAGAATTTGCAAATGGAGAAAATAGCACATGGGAATATAATTCAGAAGAAGGAAAAACATTTATACAAATATTAAATAATGCAAACGAAGAAAACGCCGTTACATGGGCAAAAAATGCCGAAGATAAATTTATAGTTACATATATATATAATGAAAGTACAAAAATACTTCCATTTGTTTCTAATGTAAAAAGTACAACAGAAATTTATGGAAGAACAAAAGGAGCAATAGAAAAAACAAATACAATTAAGCAAAAAGAATTAGCAGAAACTGGAGACATTGCAAAATTAGAAAACAATATAACAAGAAATATATATAAAGGAAAAATGTATATTGGAGAAGACACAAATTATAAGGAAACATCTAATATATATGTACCATATAGCAAAATAGCAAACAGTATAGTACTTAAAGATTCGGAAGAACAATTACAAGAAGGAATATCTACATATTATAAAACAACAAAAATAAACAAAGCAGAAGCTCTAAAACTATTAGGTAATGAAGGTACAATTACAGTATATAATGCAGAAAATAAAACTACTCCAATAAAAGAGATAGCATTATCAGAAGAAACAGAAGATGATTATTATACAATTTCTTATGATAACAATATAAATAAAATAGAAATAGAAATGAGTAAAGCACAAACAGAAGGAAAAATAGAAATTACAAACGAAAAAGCAGTAAAAATATCAAACACAGCTGTAGCTCAATCATCAGCAGAATTAAAAACAAATAAAACATTAACAGTAACAGATGCAAACAATAATGTAGTAGTAAATTCTAATATTGAAAGCACAGCAAAACTATTAGAACCAAAAACAACATTTAATGTATCACTAGATAAAACATCAATATCAGCTTTAAGCCAAAACAATGTAAAAATAACAGCAGAATTAACATCAAAAGACGAAAGTAATAAACTTTTTGTAAATCCAACTATAGACATAGTATTACCAAAAGAAATAAAAGAAGCATCAATAGAACATATAACACCAGTAGTAGGAGATAGCAAACTTAGCATAAAATCATACAATTTAACAACAAATGAAGAAGGAAACCAAGTAATAGCAATTCAATTAAAAGGAGAGCAAGTTGCATATTCTTCAAATGCAGCAACTATAGTTATAGACGCAAAATTAAAAACAGATTCATTTATAGCAAACAAAAATGTAGAAATAAAAACTACATGTATTAATAATGCAGAAACAGTAGAAAAAACAAACAACATAAATATAGTATCAAAATCAGGATTAGTAACAAAATCTACTATTAAAGTAGGAGAAAAAGTAGCAGAAAAAATAAATCAAACTACAGTAAATGTAAATGCAAAACAAAATGAAAAAGTAGAAGTAAGTGCTCAAATGATAAACAACTATGAAAATGCACTATCAAACGAAGCAATAGTAGGAACAATTCCTCAAGAAGCAATATTAAGCTCTGAAATTGCAACAAACATAAAAGATGCAAAAGTATATTATTCAGAAGAAGAAAATCCACAAGTAGACTCAGATAGCTGGAAAACAGAAGCACAAAACTTAGAAAGCTTAAAATCATTTAAAATAGTTCCACAAAACGATATAAAACAAGGAGAAACAGTAACACTAAACTACAAATATGAATTAAAAACAGCAAATGCTGAAGAAAGTACAATAAAAGTAAGTGGAACAGTAGCAAAAGAAGAAAAACAAGAAACACTAAAATTTATAACAAATGCTGAACAAGCTATAGCAGCTGAACAAAATATAAATGGAATAAACATAGCATTAGAAGCAAAAACAATGACTAATACTATTCATCAAGGACAAATTATAACTTATAATTTAAAAGTAAAAAATACAACTGGGCAGGCTTTAAACAATGTTACTTTAGACTATATAGTTCCAAGTGATGCCATACTTACAGAATTAACAGAAGCACAAGGAACAAGCATGACATACACAGATGACGAAAATACAAAAAACAAAACTTGGGAAATAGAAACAATAGCTCCAGAAGAAACAATATCAAAAGATGTTACAATAAAAGTAAAAGAACAAGCAACACAAATCGTAAATAAAGTAACTTTAAAAAATACAGATAAATCAGAAATAGCAAGCTTAACAACAGAACCTGTGCAGGTAATAAAAGGAGATTTAACTGTTAGCTTATCAAGACGTGCTAATATGGTTATATCTTTAACTAAATACGATGAAATCGAATATATAGTAATGGTAAAAAATAATACAGGTACTGACATGAATAATGTAGAATTAAAATCTAAAGTACCAAACCAAACAATATGGGAAGATGAACGTGAATACAATCAAGATTGGGAATATAATAAAGAAACTCAAGAATTAACATATACTATTGATAACTTACAAGCAGGTCAAACACTAGAAAAAAGATTTGTAGTATCTGTTGATAAATTAGGTAACAATATTAGTCAAATAAATATAGATAACTCTGCTATTGCAATTTATAATAAAAAAGAATATGCATCAAATGTATATACAAGTAAAGTATTAAATCCTGTTTGGAAAATACAAATGGAATCAGATTCTCCAGAAACTTTAAACGTAGGTGATGAAATTAAATATACTATTAAAGTAACAAATGAAACAGAATATCAATATCCAGTTAATATATTTGATAATATTCCAGAAGAGATTTTTGTTGATGATATAAAATGTTCTGGAGCTGTATTTGATGATTCAGAAGATATTTATGCTTCTAATGAATTAAATATCATAGCCGAAGTCTTAGGTGGACACACTATGACAATAGAGGTTACAGGAACTGTGTTAGATTTAGATGATGGTGTTTATTCAAAACAAATAACAAATGTTGCAAAAGTTAATTTGGGCGATAAGGATTTCTTAGAATCAAATGCAATTACAAATACAATAGTAAGTGATCAAATTCAATATGATGATCCAACTGAGCCAACAGATCCAACTGAGCCAACGGATCCAACAGACCCAAACAATCCAACCGAGCCAACAGACCCAAGCAATCCAAACGAGCCAACGGATCCAACAGACCCAAGCAATCCAACAGACCCAAGTGATACTCCAGAAGAAAAAGAGTCAAATAGCATTTCAGGACTTGCATGGCTTGATGAAAATAAAGATGGAATAAGAGATGAAAACGAACAAATTCTTCAAGCAGTAAAAGTAATACTATTAGATAAAGAAGGAAAACAAATAGCTGAAAGCACAACATCACTTACAGGAACATATAAATTTGAAAACATCAAAAAAGGTGAATACACAGTAGTATTTGAATATGATACAAGTAAATATGCAGTAACAAAATATCAAACATCAGATGCAACAGATGAAACAAATTCAGATGCAATATCAAAACAAATAGAAATAAATGGTGAGACGAAAACAGTAGGAATAACAGATACAATTACATTACAAGATGAAGATATTAATAATATAGACATAGGATTAATACAAAATGCAAAATTCGATTTAAGATTAGATAAATACATAAGCAAAGTAGTATTAACAAATAGTGCAGGAACAAGCACCTACGAATACGAAGACACAAACTTTACAAAAGTAGAAATATCAGCAAAGAAAATAGAAGGAACAGTAATGCTAGTAGAATATGATTTAACTGTAACAAATGAAGGTGATGTTGATGGCTATGTAGGTGATGTAATAGACTATTTACCAGATGGACTAGTATTTACATCAGAAGCTAATAAAGATTGGTACATGGATGGAAATAAAGTACTACACAACAAAACATTATCAGAACAAGTAATAAAAGCAGGCGAAACAAAAACTGTAACATTAGTATTAACAAAAACATTAAAATCAGATAGTACAGGAACAATAGAAAATATAGGTGAAATAGGAGAAAACACTAACTTACAAGGAATAACAGAATTTGATTCTGTAGCAGGGAACAAACAATTAGGTGAAGATGATATAAGCACAGCAAGCTTAATAGTATCAATAGCAACAGGTTCACCAGTAATGTATATAGGAATAGTAATAGTAAGTATGCTTATATTAGGATTTGGAATATACATTATAAATAAAAAAGTACTGGAAGAAAGAATATAGAAGGGAGGGAAAAAGTGATATGAATAGATTAGCGAAAGTAATGTTAAAAATTTTAATTTGTGTAATTATAATACTAATTATTTCACATGTTTCTTCCTTAACATCTGGAATATGGGTAAGTCAACTTAGTACTATTACTGAAGATGAGTACAACAAAATTGCTAGTGGAAAAGAAAATCTACAAGGATTAGGTGAGGCAGCTCTTAATAATAGTGGTAATACAAAAATGGATAAGAATTATTTTATGTGCCTTCAAAGAGAGCAGACTAATGGTTGGGACACACCTGCAGCATGGAAGGCAGCGATATCTTTTGTATTACATGATGATTATGTTACGATTAATGGTAAAGACTATAATGATGCAAAATATTTGTATTTTTCAAGGGCTGTGGCATATTGTGCATATCACTTTAACACTCATGATCATGAGAACAATGATTATCAAAAAGCTCTTTGGCAATTAATTTATGATAGTAGATATAGTACTAATTATAGTAGTGAAAACAAAAAAGTATTAGGTTTGAGTTCTTATATGGTGGGTTATAACTATAGAGATCCTAAAACTGGCAAAATCGAAGAAAATATTAATGAAACAATATGGACCAATGTCTCAAATATTTTAAAAGGTGAAGGAGAGAAAATATATACAGGTAAATTCTGTATATTAGATCACGAATGGCTTCAAACGATGCTATTGAGAGGTCCGTTAGAAGAGAAAGATAAAAATAAACCAATCATATTAAAATTTGAAAAAAGAGATTATGATGGAAAAAATAAATTAGAAAAAGCAAAAATAAAAGTATCAAAAGTTGAGAATGTTAAAAGTATAAATTCTACCAATATAACAATTGGAAAAGCTGAAATTAAGGTAGAACCTGAAAAATATAGTACAGGAAAATTTAAAATAAAATTAACTGAAGAACAATCACCTAATGAATATGTAAAAATTAATTCAATTACATTGACAGTTGAGTATAATACAGATACAGGAACAGTTAAGAAAATTAGTGGATCTACTTATGCTGAAAAAAAAGATGATACTATTATAATAAAAGATCCGAAAGCAATTAAGATAAAATTTTCAAAAAAGGATTTTAATGGAAAGTCATTAGATGGTGCAACAATAAATGTTTTAGCCAGTGAAAATATAAAGGATATTTATGGTTTAAATAATAATGGTGAATTAAAAAAAGCAAGTAATGGAGAATACGATGAGATAACAGTATATCCAACAAAATTTAGTAACGGATCTTTCAAATTAGCTATAACAGAATCAATAACTCCAAATCACTATGTTGGATTACCTGAAAAAATTTATTTAACAGTTAAATATGATAAAACTACAGGAGAAGTTACAAGTATAGAAAGTGATAATAGTACATATATAACTGCTAACAAAAATTCTAATGATAAATATAAGGTTAATGTTACAGTAAAAAATCCACCAACAGTTAAACTAAATTTCTCAAAAACAGATCTTAATGGTACTAAACTTTCAGGTGCAACAATAATGGTAACACCTAGAAGTAATGTAAGTAAAATTAATGCTGAAATTGACCAAAATGACACTGGTAGAGTAATATTAACAAAAGATGGAGCAATATTAAAAGGTTATGATAATGGAACATTTAAACCAATAGAAGTAAGTCCAACCGATTACACAAAACGGAGAATTTAAATTATATTTGGATGAAACAGATTCACCATCTGGACATTTTGGACTTCCAGGAAAAATTGTATTAACAGTTAAGTATAATACAACAACGGGAACAGTTGAAAAGGTAACTAGTGGTTACAAGTATGTGCCAGATGTAACAAGTAATAATGTTACAATACAAAATGCACCAGCAGTCGAGTTGAATTTCATAAAAAAAGATTTTAAAGGTGTGCCATTAGATGGTGCAACAATAACTATATCATCATGGGTTGCAGGAGATAATATAGAAGATATAAGCGGTTTAGATACAAATAAAAATCTACAAAAAGCTGAAAACGGAAGATTTAAGCCAATTCAGGTACTTCCAAGCGATTATAGCAAAGGAGAATTCACAATAACTATAAACGAGACAGGAGTACCAAATGGTTATGTTGGAATAAAAGGTTCAATAAAAATAAAAGTTAAATACGACATGGATGGAAATATTACAGGAATAACAAGTAATAATACTGATTATGTGCCTGAACAAAATAATATAAAGAATAAAAATGTTGACATATCAATAAAGAACCCACCAGCTATTAAATTAAATTTTGAAAAACAAGATTTTATTGAAAATTTAATAACAGGTGCAAAAATAAATGTAAGTGCTAAAGAAAATATTGCAAATTATGGAATTATTGGTTTAAATAGTGAAAAAAATTTAATAGAGACACAAAATGGAAAATTTGCAGAAATATCAGTATCTCCAGAAGACTATACTAAAGGATACTTTACATTAGTTTTGGAAGAAAAAGAAACTGGAGTACCAACTGGATATTCTGGATTCACAGGAGAGATTAGATTAACAGTTTATTATGATTTAGCAACAGGTAATGTTAAACAAATAGTAAGTAGTAATAAGGAATATATACCAGATCAAGGTGGAAATAATGTACCTGTTAAGATAATTAAAATAAAAAATTCGCCTAAAATAGCAAATTTAACATTAGAAAAAATAGATGCTTTAACAAAAGAAGTATTACCAGGTGCTGAATTTAAAATAACATTAACAGGTGTAAAATCAGTAAAAGATTATTCTGGATCAGGTAATAATGGAATTATAACATTAACTAAGAAAAAAACTGACTCTAAGGGAAAAATAGAATTAAAAGATTTAGTATTTGATGGTAGACAAACTAAAATTAAAATAAAGATTGAAGAAACTGGTGTACCAGAAGTAACATCAAAAAAATATTACTATGATACAAATAAATTTTCTCCAATTGAATTTACAATTCAATATAGCGTAAATAATGGAAAGGCAACTTTTAAATTATTAAATGCTCCTCCTCAAGTTCATATAAATAGTAATGTAGTAACTATAAAAGCTGAAAACATACCATTAATTGATTTATCAGGACAAGTATGGCTAGATGGACAAATTGGAGATAAAGCCCCAGAAGAATTTAATGGTAAAAGAGATAGTGGAGAGCCAGAAATTAAAGGCGTATTTGTAGAACTTATAAGTAATAAAAATGGACAAATAAAGAAATCTGATTATACTAACGAAAAAGGAGAATATGTATTTAAAGGCATTGAAAAAACAAACGAGGGATATTATATAAGATTTAGCTATGATGGAATAAACTATATAGAGGTAAAAGAAGCTGGAAAAGAAAGTACGGATTCAAAACCAACAGAAAATTATAGAAAAAAATTTAACTCAAGATTTAAAACAATAAGTAAAGATAAGTCTAATGATGGAACTCCTTTAAGATATTATCTTTATGATAATGAACAAACAACAGATGGAAAAACAATTGCTGAATTACAAGTAAGACAAAATGGTTATAACCTTGCTTCAAACAAATTTGATTTGCAAATGACTGCAAATACTACTAATTATTATGAAACAACAAGTGGTGTAGATTGTGGACTTTTCAAAAAAGAATTTGATTTAAACGCAAAAACAGATATAGTAAATGCAAGATTAGAAATTAATGATAAATCAGTAACATACGACTATAAGCAAATAATGGATGGCGAACTGGAAAACCGAACTTTAGATGAAATAGTAGAAGGTAAATCTTCAAACAATGAAGATGTTAATTATAACTTATACTTATATAAATCAGATTATAATTACAGAGTAAAAGATTATAAAACTGATGGAATTGAAAACAATGTAAATTCAGGTAAACCAGAAAATGGATATAACATTGATACTGAAAAAGAATTACAAGCATATGTTACATATAATGTTATATTAGGAGAGCAAACTCATTATGCAGCAACAGTAGATGAATTTGTATACTATTACGATGAAATTTATAAACCATATAAAATTCAAGAAGGTGGTCCATATCAGGTTGAAATTAATGAGGCTGAAAGAAAAATAACATTTAAAAATGCAGCAAACTGGTTTAAAATTGATGATAGTAATAATTATAGAGTAGAATTAAATTTACAGTTTATGATTGATAAAAATTCAGATCATTATAAAGATCTAATAAATGGTTCATATGAAGCAAAAAACATAGTAGAAATTACTAAATATTCAACAGATGAAGGTGGATTAATAGATAAAGATTCAGCACCAGATAATGGAATAACAAATGGAGTTATAACACAAAATGAGGATGATACAGATGAATCAATAGGATTAAAAATATCACTAAAAGAAGGAAGACAAATAAAAGGAACAGTATTCGAAGATAAAAACAATGATGAATATAACAATGAAGATAGTGCAGTAAATGACGTAATAGTACAACTAATAGAAATAAAGAAAATATCTGGTAAATACTATGAATACATTTGGCAAGAAACAAGAAGTGGAAGCAACGAAGTTACAACAACAGAAAGAAACGGATATGTAGGAAATGGATATAAAAATAATGTAGCAGCAGGAAGTGGACAATATGAATTTAAAGATTATATCCCAGGAAACTATATCATAAGGTATATCTATGGAGATGGAGAAACATATGATATAACACTTGAGAAATATAAAGATTCTGCAGAAAGCATTAAGAAATATAACGGACAAGATTACAAATCAACAACTGATTCAAAATATTCAAATAAATGGTATAATACAGCAGGATATGAAGAAGGACAATCAATAGCAAGAGATAACGAAGCAAGAAGACTAGAAGTAATGGCATATTCAACAACAATTGATGAAACAGTTGGAAATCATCTAGCAAATATGGATAAAGAAGCTTTAAAAAATACATGGATGGCTGCGGAAACATCAGAAATAAATGTACCAGTAGATACAAATAATTCAAAGGACAAATTAACAGACTCAAATGAAACAAGAGTTTCTGGTGAAAATGCAACAAAAGAAAATATAGTTTCATTTGATAATATGAATTTTGGATTAACATTAAGGCCAATAACAAAACTAGTATTAGAGAAACACATAACAGGATTAAAAATAACACCAAATGGAACAGGAGTACAATCAATAGTAGATGCAACAGCTAATATTGAAGATATATTAAAAAATAAACTAAAAGCAAAAGGAGTAACAGAAGGACTTGCAACAACAAAATCAACAAGAGATGACAGAGGATTCTGGAAAGTAGAAACAGACATCGAAGAATTAATGCAAGGAGCAACATTGGAAACAGAATACACCTATGTAATAAAAAATGAGAGTGATGAAGATTACTTGTCTGGAACTCTAGTAAATGCATACAAAAATCAAGATAAAAAATCTTACAACGATGTTTTAAGTGAAGTTAAAAGTACTGTAAAAGATTCAATGAGAAAAGGAACATATGCATATAATACAAGCAACAACTCTATAGGAACATATCTAGGACAATATTACTATACTGGAGATAAAGCATCTACTGATGTAGCAGTACCAGCAAGAATAGAAAAAAATGGATTAGAAGAAGCACTAAACAATGACTTAAAATTCGATAGTGATAATGGAACATCTGGAGGAGACTTTAAAAAGACTAGTGGACCAGAAGAAAAAACTGTTTATGACACAAATGCGGAAGCACAAAAAGAAAATATAAAAACAGTAATCCAAAACGTTTCAGAAAGTAATTACTTATTAAAGGATCAGAGCGATTATAGTAAAAAAATACAATTAGGAGCAACATTAGCTACATCAAGCGGTGGAGAATTAGGAGCAAAAATACCAAGTTATATAGCAGAAATAGTAAAATACTCAAATGCAGCAGGAAGAAGAGATATAGATGCAACCCCAGGCAACTTAAGCTATGTACACAGTGAAGATACAGAAATGACACTAGAAACTGTAACAGTTAAAGATAAAAATGACAACACAGTAAAAGAAATCGGCAAAGAAGAATACAATAGAAATAAAGACAAATACGAATTAATAAGAGCAGCAAACGAAGAAGACGAGTTCTGGGGAGAAACAATTATCATAACAAAACCAACTGGTGAAGACAAACTATCTCCAATGCAAATAGCAATAATAACAGTAACATCAACAGCAATATTAGGAGTAGGAATAGTACTAATAAAGAAATTTGCATTAAAAAAATAGTTCGTAATCAATAAAGGGAGGATTAAACCTCCCTTTATTATATTTTCAACAAAAGATGACAGATTGTTTTTGTTATGAAGTGGAGCTTGACACATTATGTAAAATATAGTATAATATACTTAGCAAGCTAGAAGAGCTTGACTAAATTATTTTTTGGAGGAGTTTAGCTATGGAGAAAAATGCTAACTTACAAGAAGTACTTAAAACATGCCGGGAAAAAGGCATAACTCTCGAGGATTTGTTAGGGGGTCTTTCGGAAGAAACTGACTCAAAAACAAAAGTTGATGATGAAAAGACTATCGAACAGCGTGTTACAGATATCCTCAAAGAGCTTGGCATTCCGGCGCATATTAAAGGATATGCATATGTAAGGTGTGCTATCATCTATGCGTTGAAAGATTCCAAGAAAATCAGAGGTGTAACTAAAGTATTATATCCTGCGGTTGCAAAAAAATTCGGTACAACAGGTTCAAGGGTAGAAAGAGCAATTCGGCATGCTATTGAGGTAGCATGTGACAGAGGCGGGGTCGAAAATTTTACCAGAATTTTCGGATATACCATCAATCCTGAAAGAGGCAAACCTACAAATTCAGAGTTTATTGCCACGGTAGTTGATTACATTAATATCAACTAAATTTCACTCCAAAAAAGACTTCAGTTACAATACTGGAGTCTTTTCTTATTGTATAAAAAAATCATAAAATTGGGTAAAAAGAAACATTGAAAATTCCATTAAATAATTTGAATATAAAAACTAGAAATACATATAATAAAATCATTGGAAGATATTGTATGAAAAAAATCATTGTGATATAATCTATTAAAACGAGGGACATACCTCGATCTATGAGGAATACTTCGTGCCGAGGTGTGTCCCTCAAACATTGTAAAAGACATACCTCGATCTATGAGGAATACTTCGTGCGAGGTGTGTCCCTCAACAAAGAGCACAAATGATAGAAAGGAGAATATTATGTCAGAATACGAAAGTCTAAAAGAAAAATTATTTAATAATAAATCATGTGGATGGGAAACAGTTAGTGAGGAAGAAAAACAAAAAATAAATACATTTGGAGATGAATATATATACTTTTTAAATAAAGCTAAAACAGAAAGAGAAGTAGCTGAGTTTGCAAGAGATGTATTACAAAAAAATGGTTTTATAGATTTAAGACAAAAAATGGTTTTAGAACCAGGAGATAAAGTATACTATGTAAACAGAGAAAAAAGCATTTATATTGCAGTAATAGGAACTGATCCTTTAGAAAGTGGATTAAATATTATAGGAGCACATATTGACTCACCAAGACTAGACTTAAAACCAAATCCTTTATATGAAGATACAGGATTTGCATATTTAAAAACACATTATTATGGAGGAATAAAAAAATATCAATGGACAACAATACCACTAAGTATACATGGTGTAATTGTAAAAACAAATGGAGAAAAAATAAAACTAAATATAGGAGAGGATGAGCAAGATCCAATATTTACAATAACAGATTTATTACCACACTTAGCACAAGACCAAATGGAAAAAAAATTAAAAGAAGGAATTTCAGGAGAAGACTTAAACCTTCTTATAGGAAGTATTCCATATGGAGATAGTAAAA
This sequence comes from uncultured Clostridia bacterium, assembly GCA_947629355.1. Classification (GTDB taxonomy): domain Bacteria; phylum Bacillota; class Clostridia; order TANB77; family CAG-508; genus CAG-452. The sequence goes on along the minus strand of CANRDJ010000001.1, from coordinate 34,579 downwards.
CCTCTGAAAAAGTAAAATTAAATGTATTAAAAATATTAAATGAAAAATATGGAATAACAGAAAAGGACTTACTAAGTTCAGAAATAGAATTAGTACCTGCATTCAAAGCAAGAAGCTTAGGATTTGATAGAAGTATGGTAGCAGGATATGGTCAAGATGATAGAGTATGTGCATATGCAGAAATAAGAGCAATGCTTTCTGTGCACAATCCTAAAAAAACAGCAGTATGCATATTATCAGATAAAGAAGAAATAGGAAGCATGGGAAATACAGGAATGGAATCACATGTATTTGATACATTTATTGCAGAACTATTAAACAAAAGAGGAGAAAATAGACCTAATTTATTAGACAAAGTATTCTGCAACTCAAGAATGCTATCAGCAGATGTAGATGCAGCACTTGACCCAATATACGCATCAGTATCAGAAAAAAACAACGCATCATTCTTAGGATATGGAATAGGATTTAATAAATACACAGGTTCAAGAGGAAAATATGGAGCATCAGATGCAAATGCAGAATATATAGCAGAAATAAGATCAATGTTAGAAGCAAATAATATAGCATATCAAATAGGAGAACTTGGAAAAGTAGATGTAGGAGGAGGCGGAACTATTGCATATATTTTAGCAAACAAAGGAATAGATGTAATAGACTGCGGAGTACCAGTATTATCAATGCATTCACCATATGAAGTAACAAGCAAATTTGATATATATGAAAGCTATAGAACATACGAAGCATTCATGAAATAAATGGCAAAAAGGGGGACAGACCCCTTTTTTGCCATTTTGGGGGCATTTTAAATTTAGAATTTATAAAAGAAAGGAAGAGATTTTTATGCCCCGTACACCTAGAAAAATAAGTTATTCAGGATTTTATCATGTAATGGTAAGAGGAGTTAACAAAGAAATAATTTTTAGAGATGATAGAGATAGGAGAAATTTTTTACATTTATTAAAATACTATAAAACAAAACTAAATTGTGTAATACATGCATATTGTTTAATGAATAATCATGTACATATATTGATTGAAGACACTAACAATAAATTAGGAGAGTTAATGAAAAATGTAACTTCTGTATATGCAGGAGAGTTTAATAAAAAGTATAAAAGAATAGGACATCTATTCCAAGATAGATTTAAAAGTCAATGTGTAGAAACTGATTTTTATTTATTGAGATTAATTAGATATATTCATAGAAATCCAGAGAAGGCAAAAATTTGCAAGATAGAAGAATATAAATGGAGTAGCTATAAAGAATATTTATATGGAGAAAAAATTATAAAAAAAGATTTTATATTAAGTAAATATGATGAAAATATAAATAGGGCTATTGAAAAATTTTCTAAGAGTATTTTAAGTGATAAAGAAGATAGTATAGATAATGTATATTTTAAGGATAAAACAACAAAAGAAGAAAGAAAAAAATTTATAGAATATATAACAAAAATAAAGGATATATCTTCTATAAAATTAAGAGATAAAAAGGAGATAAAAGAAATTATTAATACTTTAAAGCAAACTAAAAGACTTACTATTAATGAAATATCTGAAGCAACAGGGATTAGTAAAAATATAATATATAAACTATAAAATAAATGGCAAAAAAGGGGTCTGTCCCCTTTTCTGCCAAAAGGTTATAAATTATATAAATTACTGTCTATGCATAGTTTTGCTCTTGCTGCTGTTTTTTCATCAGATGCTAGGGCATTTTCTAAAAATTCAGGATGTGCAATTAAAAATTTTCTCATCGTTTCATCTGGATTTTCATAGAAATTTTTTAGCATTTCAAATTGGTTTTCATTTATTATATTCATATCAAGGGCTTTTTTGAATAGACTTTCATCTATATTAATAATAGATAATGACTTAACATTTTCGTTTTCTAATTTTTGCTTGCCACCTTGCATTCTATCTACAACTACTGTACTCCAAACAATTTTTGCTCCTAAACTTTTAATTGCAGGAATCCAAGCTCTTAAGTAACTAGAAGCTTCTGTTATTAAATCAGCTATATGTAATACTTTAGAATTTTTTACATCTGATTTATCAAGTTCTTTTTCAAAAGAACTATCATTTATTACCATACTTAAATCTTTGTAAATAGTAATATGTGGTTTTGAGAGTAAGTTTGCAATTATGTTAGAAAAAAACCAATCTCTTCTTTCGCCACCTGATATGTAGTCTATTTCATCTACATTGATATTTTCTTTAATAAATTTAATCATTTCATCAATTACATTTTTATATATTTCATTAGATTTATAATGATCAAATGTTTTTTCAAAAACTTTTTTAGGAAGGGTTCCCTTGTTTTCCTTTTCACAATCAATAAATTTTAATAAATTTACTGCATCTTGTTCGCTTCCATAAAGAAAATGTGTGTTTATATAATATGGTCCTATCTTGCCAGAAGTATACCAAAATGGTTTATTGTCTGGACAAATTTTTAAAGCGTTAGTTTCAAATAAATATGATACTAAATTACTCATATAAAAACCTCCATTCGAGCAATTAAATGCTATACTAAATATTTCATTAAATAATATAAATCAAAAATAGAAGAAAGTCAAATAAAAAACTTGAAAAAAATAGTATAAAATGATAATATTGTAAAAACAGAAAAAGGAGGATGAAAAGTGACAACATTATTAAAAAATGGTAGATTAATAGATTATAAAACTAATATTAATGATTATTTTGATATTTTTATCGAAAATGGAATTATAAAAGAAATTTCTAAAGAAATAAATAAAACTGCTGATGAAATTATTGATTGTACAGACCTATTTATTATACCAGGTATGATAGATGTTCATTGTCATTTAAGAGAACCTGGATTTGAACATAAAGAAACTATAGAAACAGGAATGAAAAGCGCTATTAAGGGTGGTTTTACTTCTATTTGTCCAATGCCAAATACGAAACCAGCTTGTGATAGTGTTTTTATTTTGCAAAAAATTCAGACGGAAGCAAAAAGAGTGGGAGTTTGCAATGTGTTTCCATATGCGAGTGTAACAATTGGAGAAAAGGGAGAAGAACTAACAGATTTTGAAGCTTTAAAAAATGCAGGAGCAATTGCTTTTTCAGATGATGGTATGCCAGTAGTAAGTAGTAAAATTATGAGAGAAGCAATAATTAAATCAAATGAGTTAGGTACATTTGTAGCATCACATTGTGAAGATAAAGAGCTTGGAAAAGGTGCAATAAATAAAGGAAAAATATCAGAAAAGTTAAATGTAGAAGGTGTGTATCCAGAGGCAGAAATATTAATGGCTGCAAGAGAAATAGAGCTTGCTGAAACAAATAAAAAACACGTACATATATGTCATATAAGTACAAAAGAAAGCGTTAATATGATAAGAGATGCTAAAAAAAGAGGAGTAAATGTAACTTGTGAGACATGTCCACATTACTATAGCTTTACAGAAGATGAAGTATTAGTGTCTGGAACAAATGCAAAAATGAATCCACCATTAAGAACAAAAGAAGATTTAGACGCAATAGTGGAAGGATTAAAAGATGGAACAATTGATAATATAATAACAGACCACGCTCCACATTCTGATGAAGAAAAAAATCAGGAGCTATCGAAAGCACCAAATGGAATAATAGGATTTGAAACAGCACTTGCCGCAAGTATTACTAATCTTATTGATAAAGGACATATTGATTATTTAGATTTAGTAAGGCTTAGCTGTTATAATCCAGCAAAACTACTTGGAATTGATAGAGGAGTAATAGAAGAAGGCAAAGTTGCTGATATAACAATATTCGATCCAAATAAAGAATATATATATATAAAAGAAAGTATAGTATCAAAATCAAAAAATACACCATTTATAGGAAAGAAACTAAAAGGGAAAGTAAGATATACAATAGTAAATGGAAAAGTAGTTTACAAGTTTTAATTTGGCAAAAAAAGGGACAGACCCCTTTTTTGCCAAAAGTATAAATTAGAAGGAGAATGATAAATATGGAAAATGCAATGGACAAATTAATTAACAAAATTAAGGAGACAAATAATCCTACAGTTATGGGGTTAGATCCAAGGTATGATATGATACCAGATAGTATTAAATCTAAGTATGAAAAAAATATAGAAGGTGCTTGCAAGGCTATATTAGAATTTAATAAAGGATTAATAGATAGTGTATACGATATAATACCTGCTGTAAAACCACAGATTGCTTTTTATGAGATGTTTGGAATAGAAGGACTAAAAGCATTAAATGAAACATGTAAATATGCTAAAGAAAAAGGGATATATGTAATAGTAGATGCTAAAAGAGGGGATATTGGTTCAACTGCTGAAGGTTACTCTAATGCATTTTTAGGTAAAACTTTAATAGATAACAAAAAAGTATCAATGTATGATGTCGATTTTGTAACAGTAAATCCATATTTGGGAATTGATGGAGTAAAACCATTTATAGATGATTGCAAGGAATATGGAAAAGGAATATTTATTTTAGTAAAAACATCTAATAAATCATCTGGTGAATTGCAAGATTTAAAATTAGAAGATGGAACAACAATATATGAGAAAGTAGCAGATTTAGTAAGCTCTTGGGGAGAAGAATTAGTAGGAAAATATGGATATAGTAGTGTAGGAGCAGTAGTTGGAGCTACATATCCTATTCAAATAAAAGAATTAAGAAAAATTATGCCTAAAACGTTTTTTCTAATTCCAGGATATGGAGCACAACGGAGGAAAAGCAGAAGATATAGCTCTAGGATTTAAAGATGGAATAGGTGGAATTGTAAACGCCTCAAGAAGTCTAATGACTGCATATAAATCTGACAGATGGAAAGACAAATATTCAGATAAAGAATATGGAAAAGCAACAAGAGCAGAAGCAATAAGAATGAGAGATGAATTAAATAAAGAAATTTTAAAATAAATTTTAGAAGGGAGAATAACATGCCAGTACAATTACATGCTAAATTGATTAAAAAAGAGCAGTTAAAGACAGACATATTCAAGTTTTCTTTGTCAGCTAAAGAGATTGTAAATATTGCAAAACCAGGTCAATTTATAGAAATAAGAGTTACAGAAGGAATTGATCCATTTTTAAGAAGGCCAATTAGTATATATAACATGGATAAGGAAAATGGAGTTTTAGAGATAATATTTAGAGTTCAAGGAAGAGGAACAGAAATCCTATCAAGAAAAAAAGAAGAAGATTTAGTTGATATAGTAGGACCATTAGGATATGGTACATTTAAATTTGAAGAATATAAAAATATAGCGATACTTCGGTGGGGGGATAGGAGTATTTCCTTTATATGAACTTGCTAAAAATGCCTCAAAAGCTATAACAGTAAATACATATTTAGGTTTTAGAAATAAAGAAGCGGTATTATTAGAAGAGGAATTTGAAAAAGTATCAAACAAATTAGTAATTACAACAGATGATGGAAGTTATAAAATACATGGATTTGCAATAAATGAGCTAAAAAAAGATTTAGAAGCAGGCAAAATAGAGGCAATATTTGCATGTGGACCTCTACCATTACTTAAAGCAGCTCAAAACTTAGCAAAAGAAAAAGATATTCCATGTCAAATATCACTAGAAGAAAAAATGGGATGTGGACTTGGAGTATGCCTGGGATGTGCAGTAGAAGTAGTAGATGGCGGATATGAGCATGTATGCAAACAAGGACCAGTATTTGACAGTAATAAAGTAGTAATTTAAAAATTGGTGAAAAAGGGGCCTGGCCCCTTTTTCACCAAAAAAGAATAAGAGGTGTTGAATTTATGAATACGGAAGTTAATTTCGCAGGTATTAAAATGAAAAATCCTGTAACAGTTGCATCAGGTACATTTGGATATGGAAGAGAATATAGTCAGTTTTTTGATTTAAGTAATCTTCGGTGGAATCATTACAAAGGGTACATCTTTAAAGCCAAGAAATGGTAATAAACCATCTAGAATTTACGAAACTCCAAGTGGTATGCTAAATAGTATTGGCCTCCAAAATCCAGGTGTAGAATATTTTATGGAATATGATTTGCCTTGGCTTAAAAATCAAGATGTTGCAGTTATAGTAAATGCGTGTGGAAGTACGATAGAAGATTATGTTGAACTTTGTAAAATATTAAATAAAGCAGATATAGATGGAGTTGAACTTAATTTATCGTGTCCAAATGTTAAAGCAGGGTGCCTAGCATTTGGAACAACCTATGAAGGTGTGAAGGAAGTTACGAGTAAAGTAAGAAAAGTTTTAGATAAGCCACTAATTGTAAAACTTACTCCAAATGTAACGGACATAACACTTCCGGCAAAGGGAGCAGAAGATGCTGGAGCGGATGCAGTATCATTAATTAATACATTACTTGGAATGAGTATTAATATAAATACAAGGAAACCATATCTTGCTAATAATACGGGAGGATTATCAGGACCTTGTGTAAAACCAGTTGCAGTAAGAATGGTATATCAGGTATCTCAAGCAGTAAATATTCCAATTCTTGGTATGGGTGGAATTATAAATGGAGGTGATGCAATAGAATTTATGCTTGCAGGGGCATCGGCTGTATCTATTGGTGCTGGTAATTTTATAGACCCATACACAAGCGTAAACACAGTAAAAGGTATTGAAGAATATATGAAAAATCATAATATAGAGGATATAAATGATATTGTAGGGAAAGTGAAAATGAATTAATTTTAAAAATTATTAAAACTGGTAATTTAATTTTATTATTTTTATTCTCCAAAAAGATTTTTAAAAATACTTGCAAAAAAAAACAAAAAATGATAATATATTTATATATTAATATTAAAATAATAGATTTAAAAAAAACCCCTTTTTTCGGGGGAGACTTTTTTAAATCTATTTTTGTTTTTGTAAGTAGGAGGAAAATTTAATGAACACAAAGTATATTTTTGTTACAGGTGGAGTAGTATCGGGATTAGGAAAAGGAATAACTGCTGCATCACTTGGAAGACTTTTAAAAAATAGAGGTTATAAAGTTACAATACAAAAAATGGATCCATATATTAATGTTGACCCAGGAACGATGAGCCCAATTGAACATGGTGAGGTTTTTGTAACAGATGATGGAGCAGAAACAGATTTAGATTTAGGACACTACGAAAGATTTATAGATGAAAATTTAACTAAAAATTCTAGTGTAACTACTGGAAAGATTTATTCTAGTGTAATTGCAAAAGAAAGAAAAGGTGAATATTTAGGTAAGACTGTTCAAGTAATACCTCATATTACTAATGAAATAAAACAAAACATCTATAGTTTTGAGAATGAGGATGTTGATATAGTAATTACAGAAATAGGTGGAACTATTGGAGATATTGAAGGGCTATCATTTATAGAAGCTATAAGACAAGTTGGAATAGAAAAACCAAAGGGAGATGTGATTTATGTTCATGTAACATTACTTCCATATATTTCTGGTTCAAATGAATTAAAATCTAAGCCAACACAACATTCTGTAAAAGAACTTCAATCATTAGGTATAAAGCCAGATATTTTAGTATGTAGATCAGAGTTACCTATAACGGATTCAATGAGAAATAAAATAGCGCTTTACTGTAATGTAAGACCAGAAAGTGTAATACAAAATGCTACAGTAGATAATTTATATGCAGTGCCTTTAATGCTTGAAGAAGAAGGTTTAACACGTGAGGTTTGCAAAGCTTTAAATTTAGATAAAATAGAGCCAAAAAATGAAGAGTGGGAAAAAATGATAAACCACATTAGAAATATAGGTGAAAAAACAGTTAAAGTTGCAATAGTAGGGAAATATGTTTCTCTTGAAGATTCATATCTTTCAGTTGCAGAAAGCCTAAGACATGCAGGGTTTAAGAATAATGTTAAAGTAGATATTGGATTTGTTGATTCAGAAGAGATAACAGATCAGAATGCAAAAGAAAAATTAGGAGAATATGATGCACTTTTAGTTCCAGGGGGATTTGGAAATCGTGGAATAGAAGGGAAAATTGCTTGCATAAAATATGCAAGAGAAAATAAAGTTCCATTTTTAGGTATATGCTTAGGAATGCAGATGGCAGTAGTAGAATTTGCAAGAAATGTATTAGGGTTAAAAGATGCAAATTCAGAAGAATTTGATGAAAGTACAAAAAATCCAGTAATACATATAATGGATGACCAAAAGAACATAGATAAAAAAGGTGGGACAATGAGACTTGGAAGTTATCCTTGTATTTTAAAAGAGGGAAGCAAAGCATATGATTTATATGGAACTAAAGAAATAGCTGAAAGACACAGACATAGATATGAGTATAATAATGATTATAAAGAAAAAATGGAAGCTGCAGGGCTTATATGTAGCGGGACATCACCAGATGGAAGATTAGTTGAAATAGTTGAATTAAAAGATCATCCATTCTTTGTGGCTGGACAATTCCATCCGGAGTTTAAATCAAGACCAAATAGACCTGGACCATTATTTAAAGGATTAATTGCAGCCGCAAAAAAATAATTAAATTTATAAAGTTAAAGGGAACCTATTAAAAGGTTCCCTTCATTGTCATTTAAATTTATAATGAAACGTTTTTTTCTCCATTTATGTGTGCTTCAACAAGTCTTTTTCGTGCAGAGTTAACTACATCATATTCAGAACAATAGAAAAGAGTATTGTAAATGTATTTATCATCAGAATACATTAATGCCCACTTTCCAAAAGGATTATTCCGGTTGATCCAAATACGGTTTAGATTGACTATTTCTACGAAAGTGTCACCACCTGAAAGTTTTAAGTGTACTAAAATTTTAGCCATCATAAGTCCTCCTAGCAATTATAAAATTTTAAATGACATCACATAATAAACACTAAAAGTGTTTAATTATAAAAGCATTCTACCATAAAATTATGTGAATTGCAATATATTACAAATCTAAATTCAAGAACCAAAATGTGTTTAAAAATATATAAGTATAAATAGCTGCGAAAGTTCCTTGTAAGAGTTTTCCTATTAAATAAGGCTTGATAGAGATTCTTGCTTTTGATGTAATACTCAAAATCTGGAGCAATATAGATATCCCACCAAATCCTAACAGAAATGCACAAATTATAACATTTGTTGAAATAGATTTATTGCTAATTTCCGCAACCAAGCAAACTCCATTAGTAAGTTCTAATATTCCAGTAAGTATTCCATCAGCATAATTAAGCGGAATCCTAAAAACATTAAGAATAGGCGATATAAAATTTGTAAGTATGCATAATACTTTACTATTTTCTAATATAGATATAATTACAGAAAAAAGAACTATAAATCCACCTATTAAAAATATAGTGTTAATTGCATTCATTATAGAATTTGCCAAAACTTCACCTAGATTTGATAAAGATATTTTTGGCGATATAGTATTAGAAGATTTTTCTAAAGATGCATTTCTTTTTTTTGATGTTTTCCACCATCTAAACAAAAAACCAACAGTAAGGCATGCCAATAGATGAGTAATAAAAAGCAAAATTCCTGTATTAGTATCTTTAAATAATCCTATTCCAACCGTTCCTATTATAAAAAGAGGGCCAGAATTATTAGTAAATGCAAGCAATCTTTCTGCTTCTTCATTTGTGCAGATGCCTTGATTTTTAAAGTTTGAAACTATTTTTGCACCCATTGGGTAGCCACTAATAATTCCCATTATAAAAGGAAATGCACCTTCTCCAGGAACATTAAAAATAGGTCTCATAAATCTATTTAATAATTTACCTAAAATTGAAATCACGTTAGTATATCCAAGCAGTTCTGTGGCTATAAAGAAAGGAAGTAGAGATGGAACTACTGAATTTGCCCATAATAACAAGCCATTTTTTGCAGATGAAAGATTCGCATTTGAAAATACTAATAGAAAAATAGTAAATAGACAAATACAAATGGGAATAAATATATTTTTTAATTTAAATACAATTATTTTCATTTTGTACATGCTCGCACCCCTAAGACATATATATTAAATATATAAAAAATATATGTTATAATTCATATTAATTAGTTAGATAAATTGTTGTTTGTGAGAGGAAATTCTAGGGACTGTCCCTCTTTTTTTCCAAAAGGAAAAAAAGGGGACTGTCCTGAATTTCCAGACGATTAAATCTGTTGCAAATGTTGTAGGGGTCGCCGCCCTCGGCGACCCGAATACATCGAAGGAATTGCCCTAAATCGCGTAAAAGGTTATCAAATAAATTACAATCGCGGGTCGCCCAGGGGTGCGACCCCTACGGATTTGAAAACAAATTTAACCCAACAAATTACAATTATTTAAACAAAAATATTAATAGTGGACAAAATATGAAAATAATGTTATATTATGAAGGTATTTAGAAAGGATTATAAAATGAGAAATAATTATGAAGAAGCAAAAGAAATATTAAAAAAATACAAACAAGAACACATTATAGAATTTATTGATAAGTCATCTTCAAATATTAAAAACAAACTAATAAACCAAGTGCTAAATATAGATTTTGATGAATTAAATGAATTATATGAAAAGACATTTGAAGACGCATATGTAGATTTAGAAGAACTACACCCAATTACAGGAATTAATCCAGATAGATTAAATAATGAGGAACTAGAAAATTATAAAAAAATAGGTACAGATATTATAAGAAACAATAAATACGCTATTGCAACAATGGCAGGAGGTCAGGGCACTAGACTTCGGATGTTCAGGGGCTAAAGGTACATACAAAATAGAATTTGAAAATGAATCAAAATATTTATTTGAAATAATAATAGATACTTTAAAACGAGCAAACGACAAATATAATGTAATAATTCCATGGTATATTATGACTAGCAAAGAAAACAATGATGATACAGTAAATTTTTTAGAAAAACACAATTATTTTGGGTATCCAAAAGATTATGTTTATATATTTGAGCAAGGAGAGTTACCATTATTAAATGAGCAAGGAAAGCTATTAATAGGAGAAAATGGACTTATAAAAGAAGCATCAAATGGCAATGGAGGAATATTTAATTCTATGCTAAAAAAAGGAGTAATAGCAGATATGGAAAAAAGAGGCATAGAATGGCTATTTATAGGCTCTGTTGATAATATTTTATTAAAATATGTAGATATTTTATTATTAGGTTTAACTGCATCAAAAGGTAATCAAATAGGAACTAGAACTGTACTTAAAAGGAGTCCAGATGAAAAAGTAGGTGTACTTTGCAAACAAAATAATAAGGTAAGAGTAATAGAATATACAGAATTACCTGATGATATAGCAGGTATTACAGATGAAAATGGTGAACTAGTATTTGGAGAATCACATATTATGTGTAATTTATTTAATATAAGTGCATTAAAGAGATTGAGTAATAAAGAATTAGAATATCATATAGCATTTAAGAAGTCTAACTATGTAGATAAAAAAGGAAATTTAATTGAACCAAAAGAGGAAAATGCATATAAATTTGAACAATTTATATTTGATAGTTTTAAAATATTTGATGACATTGCAATACTTAGAGGTAAAAGAGAAGAGGACTTTGCACCTGTAAAAAACATTATTGGAAATGATAGTCCTGATACTGCAAAAAAACTATATGAAAACTATTGGAAAAATAATTAGTTTATGATATATTAATAAAGAAATATATGTAAAAATAGGGGGAATTTTGGAATGAGTAGCAGAGGTAGGAGATATGACGATCAGCCAAAACTAAATTTCAAAAAAGTTATAGGTGTAGGTGTAGCTTTAATAGTTATCATTATGATTGTAATATCAATTATTAACATAGTAAAAAATAGTGATAAAAAAGTAGAAATAAACAACTATTCATATTATACAGCATATGAAAATGGAAAGTTTGGAGTAATAAATAATAATGGAGAAACAGTAATAGAGCCATCATATGATGAAATGATAGCAATACCTAATAATTCTAAACCTATATTTATATGTACATATGATGTTGACGATGCAACTGGAAAATATAAAACAAAAGCTATTAATGAGAAAAATGAAGAGATTTTAACAGGTTATGATAAAATAGAAGCAATAGATAACTTTGACTCTAAACAAAATATTTGGTATGAAGATAATGTATTAAGGGTAAGCAAAAATGGAAAATATGGAATTATAGACTTTGATGGACAAGAAATTTTGCCATGTGAATATAGTGAAATAACAGCATTAAGAGGCACAACAAGTAATTTAATAGTTAAAAAAGATGGTAATGTAGGATTGGTAAATGAAAAAGGTCAAACAATTATAAATACAGAATACAAAGATATACTTACATTAGAAGAAGGATATAAAAGTGAATATATAGTTATAAGTAAAGATAATAAGTATGGTTTAATTAGCACAAGTGGAACGATTTTAATAGAACCAACATATGAAGGAATAAAATATCTAGGTAGTTCAAACCTATTTGCGGTAAAAAAAGGTAAAAAATGGCAATTGATGGATACAGAAGAAAAGAAAATAATAATTGATGGCAAATATGAAAATATTATAGAAGCTAAGTCTGATAATATAATAGTAAAAAAAGATGGTAAGTATGGTATAGTAACTAAAACTAATGAAGAAAAAATAGAGCCACAATATGAAGACTTAAAATATGCATTTTCGATTTACTACATAGCAAAAAAAGATGGAAAATATGGAATAATAAATTTAGACAATAAAAAAATAATAGACTTTGAATATAAAAATATGGTATATGTTGAAAATGGTAGTTTCATTCAAGCTGATAAAACAGATACAGAAACAATTATATTTGACAGTAACTTAGGACAGAAAGTTGCAGGAATAGTATCAGAAGTAAATACAGATAAGGGATATATTAAAATATATACAAATAACGAATATAAATATTATAACTTTAAATTAGAAGAAAAGAGTTCATCTGATTTATTAACATCAAATACATTATTCCTAAGTAAAAAAGATGGAAAATATGGATATGTAGATAAATCTGGTAGGGTTGTACTAGATTATATATACGAAGATGGAACAGAGCAAAATTCAAAAGGATTTGCAGCAGTAAAAAAAGATGGAGTATGGGGAAGTATAGATAAAGTAGGAGCTATATCTTGTGAGCCATCAGTTAACTTAGATAATAGCATTTATATAGATTTTATAGGGAAATGGCATTTAAGTGATAGTGGCCTCTATTACGAAAAATAAATTAAACAAAAGGGGACAACCCCCTTTTGTTTATATTTAACTAATGAGGTGATATATAATGGAATTAAAAGTTAAATATCAATATACATATTTTATAAAACCATTTTTAATTAAAGAAAATAAATATGAAAAATATTTATTAAATTTATTGAATAATAAAAATTGCAACTTAAAAATATTTGAAAAAGAAAGAGATTTTAATTTATATTCATATTTTATTCAAAATGTAAGAGAGTATTTTTTTCCCACGTTCTCATTTGATAGAGATAAAATAAATAGTTTAGATAGATTAAATAACAAAATGAAATCAATAATACTATCTAAATTTCATTGTAATATTTTTGAATATAATTTTGATACAAAGGTACAAGGAAAAGTTGGTTGTAAAGATGGAATATTCTTTAATATAGAGAAAATGGAGATAATTTGCTTTGACACAGGAGAGTGTTTTTTAGTTATAAAAACAGATATAGAAAATAGTGAAAAATTTTCAGATTTATTAAATTTTAATTATAGATTTAAAGAAATAAATTCTGATTTTAGTAAATTAAATGATTTTACAAATATAAAGATACAAACAGATAAATTTAGTAATATGAATGAACTTTCAGATTTTATTGATAGCATTATTGGAGTAAATAATAATACAGTAGAATTAAAAGGTGTAGATTTATATAATAAAAGATTTTTTGTGTATACTTATTCATGCATAGATCAAGATAATTGGAATACAGAGGAGGATTTTAAGAATTTAGAAAGTGACTTTTTAAGATATAGTAATGTATTATCAAGTAACAGTACATTAGATTTTATTTCAAATAAATTTGATAAAACGGTACAGATTATTAAACAGTTTAAGTATTCAAGGTTTGGTTTTACAAAACAAAGTGCAAGTTTAATGACATCTAGTGTAGAAATTAGCAATTATACTAAGCTATTATTTGATTATGAAAATGAATATTTATACACATTAATAATTAGTTTATACCAAAGAGTATATTTAAAAAAACTTGAAAATGAATTTAAAAGTAAAAAAGATATCAATAATATTAGAAATAAATTTACAAAATTCACAAAAGCAATATGGCTAGATGAAATTACAAATTCGTTGGTAGGAACAATATTTTATAATAAATGGAAAGAAATTTTTGAACTTAAAGAAATTTATGAAGAGATTAAAAATAAATATGAGGTTATTTATAAAGAATTAAATATAGAAAACAGTAATAAGACTAATAAAGTCATATTGGTTACATTAGTAATATCATTATTATTAAATTTAATAAATTTTATTGCACTAATAATTTATATGAAAAATTGGTGAAAAAGGGGTCAGACCCCTTTTTCACCAATTCAAACAAACAACAATTTTAGGAGGGAAATATGCAGGTACTTTGTGGCACAGATATAATAGAAATAAGCAGAATAAGAACATCAATAGAAAGAACAGGTAATACCTTTTTAAATATGATATTTACACCTGCTGAAATAGACTACTGTGAAAGTAAAAGAAATGCAAAATATTATCATTATGCAGGCAGATTTGCGGCGAAAGAAGCAATTTTTAAAGCAGTATCCCCACTATTAAAAGATAAATTTGACATTTCATGGCATAATGCTGAGGTTATTAATGATGAAAATGGGAATCCTAAAATTAAGTTTTTACATATAAAATTTGATAAAATAAAAAATATTGATATTTCAATATCACATTGCAAAGAATATGCTGTCGCAACAGTAGTAGCAATGGTAGAAGAATAGAGGTAATATGGAATTTTTTGATTCACATGCACATTATAATGATGAAAAGTTTGAAGTAGATAGAGACAAATTAATAAAAAAAATATATAATGACAATATTACAAATATAATAAATGCTGGATATAGCTTAGAATCTTCTAAACAGGCAATAATAATAGCAAAAAACTACAAATTTATGTATGCAACTGTTGGAATTTCACCAAATGATATAGAAGATTGTAGCAAGGAAGATTTAAGTCAAATAGAAAACTTAGCAAAAAATAAAAAGGTAGTTGCAATTGGAGAAATCGGACTAGATTATCATTGGAATACTGAAAATAAAGATTTACAAAAAGAAATATTTATTTTGCAAATAGAAATGGCAAATAGACTTGAGCTTCCTATTGTAATTCATACTAGAGAAGCGATTTATGATACATTAGATATTCTAAAAAATAAAGTAAACTGCATAAGAAAAGGTGTATTTCACTGTTGCCCACTAAATGTAGATTTAATAAGAGAGGGATTAAAACTTGGATTTTATATATCATTTGCAGGCCCAATAACATTTAAAAACTCTAAAAATGCAGATGAAATAATAAAAATGGTGCCATTAGATAAAATACTAATAGAAACGGATAGCCCATATCTTAGTCCAGAACCATTAAGAGGAAAAAGAAATGACTCAAGAAATGTGAAGTACATAGCACAAAAAATAGCAGATGTAAAAGAACTAACATTAGAAGAAGTCGCAAAATCAACATATAAAAATACTAAAAATATTTTTAAAATAGGATTTTAGAAAAATTTCTAAAATCCTATTTTACTTTAGTTATTAAAATCAACTTTAATATTTTTTCTAGCATCGTCACTTTCAGCATTAAATAGTTCTTCGGGTTTAAAACCAAATAATGAAGCAATAATATTAGAAGGAACAACTTCTAATTTTGTGTTATACATTGTAACACTATCATTATAAAATTGTCTTGAAAATGATATTTTGTTTTCTGTATTTTGTAATTCTTGTTGTAATTCAGAAAAGTTTTGGCTTGCCTTTAAGTCTGGGTAATTTTCAGAAACTGCCATAATTGTTTTTAGGGCTCCTGAAAGTTCATTATCAAGATTTGCTTTTTCTACAACAGAAGAAGCGCTAGCCCAAGATGTTCTAAGCTCTGTGACTTTTGTTAAAACTTCATTTTCATGTTTCATATAACCTTTTACTGATTCTACTAAATTTGGAATTAAATCAAATCTTCTTTGTAATTGAACATCAATTTGACTCCATGAATTTCTTACTTTTTGTCTTAATCTAACTAAATTATTATACATTGCAATTATTGCTATAACTAATACTACTATAATAATTAATACAATCCACATAATAAAACCTCCTATTTAATAATATTTTACATTCCTATTATATCATAGCAAAAACAACATATCAATAAAATTATTAACAATTATGAAAGGTACAAATCCAAATTATACAAACAATATTTATATGAAATAATAGTAATATTTTGGTACAAGCAGCATATAATAAATTAAGGAATATTTAAAGAAAAATATTCTAAATTTGACAAAACTTTCTAGTCATGCTATAATATAAAAGATCGCTTGAAGGAGGGATTTATGAAGAAAATAAAAAACACATCTATATCTTACAAAAAAGTCATAGCAATAAGTGTAGTTTTTATATTAATTTTAGGAATATCAGTAATTGCTGGTAATGCAAAACTTAATAATGTTAAAATTAAATTTTCAAATAATCATGAAATTACAGTTTTAACATCCAAAACGAAAATATCAGAAATATTAGAAGAAAATCATATAATGTTATCATCAGATGAAACTGTAGTACCAAGCACAGAAGAAGAGATAACAGATACAAAAACAATTGTAATTACAAAAGTAGGAAATGAACCTACAAAAATAGCAGAAATATCAGAAGAAGAGTTAAATAGTGATATAAAAGAAATTACTGAAAATTATTCAAATATTACAGAAGAAATTATAACCGTTGAAGAAGAAATACCGTTTGAAACAATAACAAAAGATGTGTCTAAAGGAAGTAATACAACAAATAGAGTAATACAAGAAGGAAAAAATGGGATTAAAGAAGTTACTTATAAAGTAAAATATAAAGATAAAAAAGAAATTGAAAGAACACAAATATCATCTAAAGTAATTAAAAAACCAGTAAATAAAATAGTTCAAATTCAAACAAAGGTAACATCAAGAAGTGGTGGAAGGTTTGGAAGCGGATCTGCTTTAGTATATCAGCAGTATGCAGCAACAGTATGCCATTCTTATGGTTGGTCAGAAGCAGATGTTGAATGTTTAATTAGTTTATGGAACAAAGAAAGTGGATGGAATCCATATTCATATAATGCATCATCAGGAGCATATGGTATACCACAAGCATTGCCAGGATCTAAAATGGCATCAAAAGGATCTGATTATAAAACAAATTATCAAACACAAATAAATTGGGGATTAAGTTATATTAGTTCTAGATATGGTAATCCTCAAAATGCATGGGGCCATTGGTTATCAAAAGGATGGTATTAAAACAGATTAAATATATAAAAACTATTGAGTAAACAAAAGCAAGACAAAGGGATAAAATCCTATTTTGTCTTGCTTTTACTTATTATAATAATAAACGGAAAACTGAAATTTTACATTGTAAAAAAGCCATATATATGATATAAATATATTATTAATTGTATAAGGAAGGTTTTAATGGAAGCACAAGATAAAATTAAAAAAGAAAAAGGAACATCTTTTATGAAAAATGTTGCGATGCTTATGATTGCACAAATTTTAATAAAAGTATTAGGTTTTGTATATAGACTAGTAATAATAAACGTAGAGGGCTTTGGAGATATTGGTAACGGATATTATGATGCAGGTTATACAGTATATTCATTATTATTAACACTTTCATCAGTAGGAATTCCTACAGTAATATCAAAATTAGTATCTGAAAGAGTGGCAATAGGTGATCATAAAGGTGCATATAGGATATTTAAAACATCACTAAAGATATTTACTGCTATTGGAGCATTTTTCTCAATTGCTCTGTTTTTGGGTGCAGATTTAATCGCAAGTAAAATTTTAAATGTGCCAGATGTAAAATATGTTTTAATGGTTTTAGCACCAGCTATAATGTTCGTTGCTTCCTCTTCTGTAATAAGGGGATACTTCGCAGGGCTTGGTAGCCAAAAAGCAACAAGTGTATCACAAACATTAGAACAATTCTTTAATTGTACACTTACAATAACATTTGTATATGCATTGGTAGGAAAAGATCCAGCAATAATGGCTGCTGGTGGAAATGTTTCTACTACACTTGCAATACTAATTTCTTTTACATATTTATATATATTCTATAAAAGAAGAAAAAAAGGAATAATAATTGATTGTGAAAACCAAACAGTTCCACAAGAAAATAAAACAGCAAAAAAACTTATAAAAACTATATTTGCAATATCAATACCAATGACAATTGGTTCGCTAATTTCAGTTATTAATAATATGATAGACACTGTGACAATAAGCAATTGTATACAAACTGCATTTTCAGGTATGATTAGTGCAAAGGTAGATTTAGAAGCAAAAGCAATGGAATTATCGGGGCTATTATCAAAAGTAGTTACAATAATACATTTACCACTTGCTATAACAGGGGCATTTTGTACAGCATTAGTTCCAGCAATTTCATCAGCAATATCTATAAAGGATTATAAAACAGTAAATAAGAGATTATCATTTTCACTTTTAGCATCTGTATTGATTATAATGCCTTGCATGGCAGGATTAATTGCACTTGCTAGTCCTATATTACAATTAATATACCCTCAGGCATCAAGTGGAGAAAACATATTAATATTAAGCACAATAACAATGATATTTGTATCTATAAATTATGTTATAGAAGGTGGACTATATGGATTTGGAAAAGTTCATATTCCTGCAATTGCACTAGGAATTGGTGCAGTAATAAAATTATTAATGAATATAACATTAATTAGTAATCCAAATATAAACATATATGGTGCAGTAATTAGTTCAATTGTATGTCAAGTGATATTATTTGCAATTTGCATGTATTATTTAAACAAAGAAATAAAATTACAAATAAGTTTTAAGAATCATATTTTAAAACCAGTATTTTCATCAGCAATTATGGGAATTATTGTTTATTTTGCATATAAATTATTAATAGAAGTAACAAGCAACTCAATATCAACAATTATATCTATATTAATTGGAGTAATTTCATATGTACTGTTAATATTATTAATGAAAATACTTACAAAAGAAGATATATATATGATACCATTTGGAACTAAAATATATAACGCTTTAGTTAAACTAAAAATTTACAAAGAATGATAAATTGTAATTTGTTGGGTTAAATTTGTTTTCAAATCCGTAGGGGTCGCACTCCTGGGCGACCCGCGATTGTAATTTATTTGATAACCTTTTACGCGATTTAGGGCAATTCCTTCGATGTATTCGGGTCGCCGAGGGCGGCGACCCCTACAACATTTGCAACAGATTTAATCGTCTGGAAATTCAGGACAGTCCCCTTTTTTTCCTTTTGGAAAAAAAGAGGGACAGTCCCTAGAATTTCCTCTCACAAACAACAATTTATCTAAATAAAGGAGAGAAGATGAAACTAGTATCTTGGAATGTAAATGGATTAAGAGCCATATATAAAAAAGGATTTATAGATATATTTAAAAGCTTAAATGCAGATATATTTTGTATTCAAGAGACTAAAATGCAGGAGGGACAGATTGAATTAGATTTAGATGGATATTACGAATATTATAATTACGCTGAAAGAAAAGGATATTCAGGAACAGCTATATTTACTAAAAAGAGACCAATAAGTGCTACTTATGGAATAGGAATAGATGAACACGATAAAGAAGGAAGAGTAATCACTTTAGAATTTGATAAATTTTATATGGTAAATTGTTATACACCAAATTCTGGTCGTGAACTTGCAAGATTAGATTATAGAATGACATGGGAAGAAGAATTTAGAAAATACTTAAAAAAATTAGATAATAAGAAACCTGTTATAATTTGTGGAGACTTAAATGTTGCACATAAAGAAATAGATTTAAAAAATCCAAAATCAAACAAAAAAAATGCTGGATTTACAAATGAGGAAAGAGAAAAGATAGATATACTTCTAAAATCTGGTTTTACAGATACATTTAGAAAAATGTATCCAAAAAAAGAGGGATGCTATACTTGGTGGTCATACATGTTTAACGCAAGAGCAAATAATGCTGGATGGCGTATTGACTATTTTCTTATATCTGATAGAATAAGTAAAAATATAAAGGATGCATATATATATTCAGACATAATGGGAAGTGATCATTGCCCAGTAGGATTGGAGATGGAAGAATAATATGAAAGAAAAAAAGAATTGGACAAAGTGGATATATTGGTTCACATTTGCAGTAGCAGTAATATTTGTTTACAAAACATTGGATAATTTTAATGACATATCTACGTGGCTTGAAAGATTAATATCAATTTTAATGCCATTTATTATGGGTATACTGCTTTCTTATTTATTTTATATACCTTGTACACAAATTGAAAAATTTTATAAAAAAGTAAAAGCTAAATTTATTCAAAAAAGGGCAAGGGGGTTATCTGTAGTTACAGTATACATATTAGCAATATTAATTTTAGTAATAGTTATAAACATATTAATTCCAGCATTATCAAAAAGTATAATCGATTTAGCAAACAATTTACCAGGATATTACAAAAATGCTATAGATTTTGTTAATAATATGCCTGAAGATTCTCTTATTAATAAAGAAAGTGTTCAAAAAGTTATAAATAGTCTTCAAAAAATTGATATAACAAGTATAATGAGTTTAGAAAACATATCAGATTATATTAAAGGAGTTATGGGAGTTGCTACTACCATATTTAGTGTGTTTGTATCAATAATAATGTCTATATATATCTTACTAGAGAGAGGAGAAATATTAAAATTTATAAAAAAAGTTGTAAAAGCATTATTTAAAGAAGAAACATGTAAAGCTTTAAACAATTATTTTATTAAGGCTAACAGTATATTTTTTAAATTTATATCTAGCCAAATAATGGATGGAATTATAGTAGGAATAATTGTTTCAATAGCAATGTGGATATTAGGAATAAAATATTGGGTATTACTAGGATTTATGATAGGATTATTCAATGTAATACCATACTTTGGAGCAATAATAGCAGTAGCAATAGCAACATTAATTACAGTACTTACAGGTGGATTTAGTAAGGCTATATGGATGTTAATAGTTGTAATAATAATTCAACAATTAGATGCAAATATTATAAATCCAAAAATTATAGGAAATGCCTTAAAATTAAGTCCAATACTTGTAATATTCTCTGTAACAGTATTTGGTGCATATTACGGAGTCCTTGGAATGTTTTTAGCAGTTCCATTAATTGCAATAATAAAAATATTGGTTAATGACTTTATAGATTATAGAATAAAGAAAAAAGAAATACTTTCTAAATAGAATTAAATAAAAAGGAACAAAAGACCACTTTGTTTTAAGTAGAATGAAAAGGGTCTGTTCCTTTTTATTTATTTTATCCCCTATTTAATAATACTTGTATACCACCTGCAACAGCAGCAGTTCCTGATAGAATTATAATTCCAGCCGTTAATACCCCTGCTGCAATTGGCCAAAAAGCTTTTTTCACAGGCATATGTAAAAAGTTTGCAATTAATGAACCAACCCAAGCACCTGTTCCTGGAAGTGGAATTGCTACAAACAAATATAATCCTAAAGCTGTATAATTTTGAAGTTTATCACTTTCTTCAATTTTTTTAATAGCTCTATTACTTGCCCAATCTATGATCTTTTTAAATATTTTAAATCTCCCAAGAAAATTAAATATTGGGCCAATATATTTTACAATAAAATATATTGGAATTATATTACCAATAAAACTAATAAAGAATGCTTCAAGATAGCTTAGATGCATTCCAACAGCTATTGGTATTGCACCTCTTAATTCTATTATTGGTGTCATAGATACAATAAATGTAATCAAATATTTAAAAATTATATTATCAAACATATAAACCTCCAAAAACTAAATCTTAAATATTGTATATTATATGTTAAAAAAAGTCTATACGCAAATCATATTTTTATCGATTTTTATATATAATAAAATATAAGTTAATATTTTCATTTTTAATGCCCATAGTATTTGCTAAATTAATTTAATGATGAATAAAGAACTGAGAAAAATAGATGTGATAGAAAATTTAAAAAATATGGAATAAATAAAAAATAAGATTTTTTAAAACAAAGTAAAAAATCCTATTTTATATTTTTTATTTAATTACTAACATTTTCAATTTGTACAGTATTATTATCAGAAATTGTTTTTTGAGAAGTAAACGAGTTTGCGATATAGCCTGCAAAAAAACCTACTAAAAATACTATAATAATTAAAA
This sequence comes from uncultured Clostridia bacterium, assembly GCA_947629355.1. Taxonomy (GTDB): domain Bacteria; phylum Bacillota; class Clostridia; order TANB77; family CAG-508; genus CAG-452. The sequence continues at coordinate 12,159 of CANRDJ010000001.1, read as the reverse complement.
GGGTAAATTTAATACTTTCCTGTTTTTCATATATTTCCTTATCATAAACTTTCACTATAGCATCACTCCCTTTTAATTAGTATAGATATATTATATCTTATTATTTTAATTCTTTCAAGAGAAAAATATATATTTACAAATGTTAAAAAAAGATATATTATAAACTGGAATAAAGAAGGACAAAAGGAGAATTTTGTGAAAAAACTAAGTTTATTGTTTTATTATATTTTATTTATAATATATGAAGAATTAGCATTATCATGTTTATTATTTAAAACATTTCCAACAAGCATATTGTTAATAGCATTATTTTCTATACCAATAGCAATATTACTTAATATATTTTCTAGTATATTTAAAGCTAAAATAAACAAGATTATAACATATATCATAACAATATTTATTGTAATATTATTTGGAGCACAAATTGTATATTATAGTATGTATGAATCAATACTTTCATTTTATTCAATATTAAATGGTGGGCAAGTTACAGAATTTATGGATGTAGTATTTGGAATGATTTTAAGAAACTGGTATGGAATATTGTTATTTGCTTTGCCAATTATTGTATTAATAGTATTACATAAAAGTAAAGTAATTGATTTTGAAAAAAGAAATTTAAAAGAAACAATTATAAAAATAGGAGCATTAGTATTAGTCCAAGTTGTAGCAGTATTATGTGTAAATTTTATTAATTCTGATGAAATATACTCAAATAAAGATTTGTATTACAATACACATGTACCAAAGCTTACTACAAAAAAAATGGGATTTCTTACTGCAATGAGAATAGATTTTCAAAGATTTGCATTTGGATTTGAAGAAAAGTTATCTGTAAAAGTATCATCAAATGCAGGAGATAGTAGTGATGAACAAGAATATAACATAACTAATATAGATTTTAATAAATTAATTGAAGAAGAGCAAGACAAAACAATTAAAGAAATGCATAGTTATTTTGCAAACCAACAGCCAACCAATAAAAATAAATATACCGGAATGTTTAAAGGAAAAAATTTAGTTGTACTAGTTGCAGAATCTTTTAGCTCACTTGCAATAAGAGAAGATTTAACGCCAAATTTATATAAATTATATAGTGAAGGATTTCAATTTGATAATTTTTATACACCAATATTTCCAGTAAGTACAGCAGATGGGGAATATATGACAGATACTGCACTTATACCAAAGGAAGGAGTATGGAGTTTTAAAGAAATTGCTGGAAACTACATGCCATATTCATATGCTAATGTATTTGAAAAATTAGGGTATTCATCAAATGCTTATCATAATCATACTGCAACATTTTATGAAAGGGACAAATACATTAATACTATGGGATATGATTCATATTTAGCTGTTGGGACTGGATTAGAAAAAAGGATGGATACTAGTAAATGGCCAAATAGTGATTATGAGATGGTTGATGTAACAACAAATGATTATATAAATAATGATAAATTTTTAGCATACTATATGACTGTAAGTGGACATTTAAACTATACAAGAAATGGAAATTGTATGGTGCAAAGAAATTGGAATGCTGTAAAAGACTTACCGTATTCAGATAAAGCTAAAAGCTATTTAGCAGCAAATATTGAGCTAGAAAAAGCAGTAGGTAAATTAATGAACAATTTAAAAGAAGCTGGGAAATTAGAAGATACTGTTATTGTGATTAGTGGAGATCATTATCCATATGGGTTAACTTTAGATGAAATAAATGAATTATCAACTTATAAAAGAGATGATATATTTGAAAAATATCATATGCCATTACTTATTTGGAGTGGAAGTATGAAAGAACCAATAAAAGTTGATAAATTAGGAACTAGCATAGATATTTTACCAACAGTATTAAACTTATTTGGAGTAGAATATGACTCAAGACTATTAATAGGGAAGGACATTTTATCAGATTCAGAACCATTAGTTATATTTGCAGATAGAAGCTTTATAACTGATAAGGGGAAATATAATGCTATAACGGAAGAATTTATTCCAAATGCTGGAGTAAAAATAGAGGAAGGATATATAGAAAAAATAAATAATATTATTTATAAAAAATTCCAAATGTCGAGATTAATATTAGAAAATGATTACTATAGAAAAGTGTTTTTAGCTAAGAATTAAATTGTAATTTATAAAATTAAATTTGTTGCAAATGTTGTAGGGGCGGAATCAATTTCCGCCCGAAAACAGATAAATTTCGGGCAGATATGGAATCTGCCCCTACAGATTTGAAAATAAATTTATCTCTACAAACAATAATTTATAAAATTCTTATTCGAAATAATCATGTTTATTTTTTTTATCTAATTTAATGTAAATACTCAAATTATTTTGATTGTCACAGGTGGCAAGAAATATTTTCTTTATATCATTGATTCCTTGCTTTTTTAAATTATTTTCTAACCAGTTAATATTATTCCCACTCTTTTCTAAATTTTCTTTTAATAATACACCGTCTAAAATAACATTATAAACAATATTTTCTTCTTTTGGTGAAATATTTAAATCTTCAGGTGTTGCAGGACGTTTTAAAGTTTTAGGAAGGAAACTTATTCTTCCATTAGGCTCTAATATTGCAGTTTGAATATCACTTAAATTAAAATATCCATTAATTCTGCATTCCATTAAAAAATCGTTTAAATCTATTTTAGATGATTTAAAGTTTTTTCTATAAAGCTTTCCATTATCAAGAAGAATTTTAGCTCTGCCAGTAAAAAACCTACGCATTTTTAGACTTTTACATGTTAGGTATGAAATTAATACAGTAATTAATCCATAAACTATCATTGCAACAACAGGTTGCATAAAATCATTTTCTAAAGAAGTAGACATTTCTGCTGCAATAGAACCAATTGTAATTCCTACAATATAATCAAACATAGTCAGTTGTGACATTTCTCTATTACCCATTAATTTGGTTAGTAAAAATAAGATTATTAAGGACCCAAGAGATAACGAAATAATTTTTATAATATCCAGATTAATTCCTCCTCCCATAAATATATTTTTTTCAAAAACTGTTAAAATATTCAATATATTGAAAAAAAAGTAAAAATATAGTATAATATCAAGCCTAAGGAACAAATTGTAATTTATAAAATTAAATTTGTTGCAAATGTTGTAGGGGCGGAATCAATTTCCGCCCGAAAACAGATAAATTTCGGGCAGATATGGAATCTGCCCCTACAGATTTGAAAATAAATTTATCTCTACAAACAACAATTTATCTAAAGAAGGAACGATTAAATTATGAAATCAAAATATGCAGATTTGAAATTAAATGTGGATATAAATAAAATAAAAGAAGCATCTATATGTATAAAAAAAGGGAAAATAGTGTTATTCCCAACAGAAACAGTTTATGGTATTGGTGCAAATGCATTAGAGAAAAAAGCAGTAGATAAAATTTTTAAAGCAAAGGGACGAGCATCTGATAATCCTCTAATTGTACATATTTGTAATTTAGAAATGTTGAATAGCTTAGTAGAAGAGGTTGGAGAAATTGAAAAAAAGTTAATTAATAAATTTTGGCCAGGTCCTCTAACAATAATATTTAATAGAAAAGAGTGCGTGCCAAATAATGTAACAGCAGGTTTAAATACAGTAGGAATAAGAATGCCAAGTAATAAAATTGCAAATAAACTTATAGAACTTGCAAATTTACCAATAGCAGCTCCTAGTGCAAATATATCAGGGAGGCCTAGTGGAACAAAAATTGAAGATATAATAGAGGAGCTTGATGGAAAAGTAGATTATATATTAGATAGTGGAATGGTTGATATCGGTGTAGAATCCACAGTAATAAGAGTTATAAAAAATAAAGTACATATTTTAAGACCAGGTAAAATAACTGTCCAAGATATAGAAGACTTAGGAATTAATGTAATAATAGAAAAGCAAATAATGGAAGAGTGTAGTTCAAAAGAAAAGGTAATGTCACCAGGTATGAAATATAGGCATTACGCACCAAATACAAAATGTTTGTTAGTATATAGCGAAGATGAGAATAAAATGATAGAAGAAATTAATAAGCAAATAGAAAATATAGGTAATGTTTTAGTTTTAGGTAGGACAAGCCATTTAGATAAATACAATACAAATAATAAATTAGATATGGGGGAAAGCCTAGAAGATATAAGCAAAAATATATTTACCCTGCTTAGAAAAGTAGACAAATACAAAGTAAGTTTAGTAATAATAGAAGGCGTAAAAAAAGAAGGATTAGGTCTTGCAATAATGAACAGGTTAATAAGAGCATGTGAGCATAATTATATAGAGATTAATTAGAGACAAACATTAAGGAGGAATAAAATGCAAAATTTTAATTATCATCAACATACATATAGATGTGGACATGCAGATTTGGACATGAATGATGAAGACTATATTCAAGAATGGATAAAATTGGGATTTAAAAAAATAGCATTCACAGATCATTGCCCGGAAAAAAATCAAATAGATAAAAGACAAAATATGAGAATGAAATATTCTGAAAGAAATGAGTATTTAGACAGTATAAAGAAATTAAGAGAAAAGTATTTTGATAAAATAGAAATAAAATCTGGATATGAAGTAGAATATTTACCAGGTGAAGAACATAATTTAAAAGAACTAAAAGATGAAACAGACATATTGGTTTTAGGTCAACATTTTATTTACGATGATAAATTTAATTTAAAAATTATTGATATGCACGGAATAGAAAAATTTACAGATATAGAGTTAATAAAATATGGAGAATATGTTGATAAAGCAATGGAACTAGATATTCCTAATATAATTGCTCATCCAGATTTATTTATGTATGTAAGAAGTGAATTTGGAGATATAGAAAGCAAGGTATCAAATATGATTTGTAAATCTGCTGAAAAATACAATATACCTTTAGAGATAAATTTGAATGATATATTCAAAAAGATTTATTACGAAGATAAAAAGTTAAATGATTTACCAATAGAAGAGCAAAGGAAAAAAATAAAAAAAGTAATTTATCCGTGTAAAGAGTTTTGGAAAGTTGTATCAAATTATAATATAAAAGTATTGTATGGATTAGATGTGCATCGTAGAGGACAAATTCCATTATTCAATAAATTAGTTCAATTAGCAAATGAAATTATAGGAAATGAAATATTAAGTAAATTAAATTTTATAGAATAAACTATATAAAATATAATTATATAAGTAAAAAGTACACTAAATAAGTTGATTTGGTGTACTTTTTTTATGAAAGACTTGACAAAACCAAAAAAATAGTGTAAAGTATATAAGCATTACATTTTAAAATAAATAATAGATTGGAATGGTAATATGGAAAAGAATGTTAAGATAAGTATGCTTTGCCAGATTTATGGCAAGCTATTAACTGAAAAACAATTAGCAGTCTTAGAGGATTACTATGACAATGATTTATCTTTATCTGAAATAGCAGAGAATCAAGGAATAACTAGACAGGCAGTTAGAGATATAATAATGAAAGGAGAGAATAAACTTTTCGAATTAGAGGAAAAGCTTGAAATTATGAAAAGGATGTTTAAACAAGAAGAAAAAATAGCAGTTATATTATCAGAATTAACAAGAATTCAAGAAAAATCTACAGATAAACAGATAGCACAAATTTTAACTCATGTAAAAAAAGAACTAAATTGTTTAGTTTAAAATATAAAACTTATTGTATTGTTGTAGGGGCGGACGAGGTCCTGTCTGCTAGAAAACTACATAATTTGTGGGACGATAGAGTCGTAGACTCCCTACAGAATTAAAATTATTTATTTTGTTAAATTCGAAGGAGGATATCCTATGGCATTTGAAGGTCTATCTTCAAGACTACAGGCAATCACAAGAAAACTTGGTGGTAAAGCAAGAATAACAGAAAGCGATTTAAAGGAAGTTATGCGAGAAGTAAAACTAGCTCTTTTGGAAGCGGATGTTAACTATAAAATAGTAAAAGAATTTATAAACACAGTACAAGAAAAAGCTTTAGGTCAAGATGTATTAAAATCGCTTACTCCAGGTCAGCAAGTTATAAAAATAGTAAGAGATGAAATGACAGAACTTTTAGGTGGTACACTTAGCAAGATTAATTTTACACCAAATCCTCCCACAGTAATAATGCTAGTAGGACTTCAAGGATCTCGGGAAAACTACAACAGCAGGAAAACTTGCTAATCTTTTAAGAAAACAAGGCAGAAAACCGTTATTGGTTGCATGTGATGTATATAGACCAGCAGCTATTAAACAATTACAAGTTGTAGGAAATAGTTTAAATATACCAGTATTTGCAAATGAAAACTCAAAGGATGTAGTTTTAATTGCAAAACAGGCAATGTCACAAGCTATATCAAAGTTAAATGATGTAGTGATACTTGATACAGCAGGAAGACTTCATATTGATGAAGAATTAATGCAAGAATTAAAAAATGTTAAATCAAATGTAAAACCACATGAAATACTTTTAGTTGTAGATTCCATGACGGGTCAAGATGCAGTAAATGTTGCAGAAAGCTTTAACGGAAATCTTGGAATTGATGGAATTATACTTACAAAATTAGATGGTGATACGCGCCGGAGGTGCTGCACTTTCAGTAAAAAAAGTTACAGGAAGACCTATAAAATTTGCAGCAACTGGCGAAAAACTTAGTGATATTGAAGAATTTCATCCAGATAGAATGACATCAAGAATACTTGGAATGGGAGATATGCTTTCAGTAATAGAAAAAGCAGAAGAAGCATTTGATTTAGAAGAAGCAGAAAAACTAGAAAAGAAATTAAAAAAACAAGAATTTGATTTAGATGATTATTTAACACAATTAAGACAAATGAAGAAAATGGGTTCATTCTCATCTATACTAAAAATGATTCCTGGAATGAATAAATTTGGTGATATAAAAGTTGACGATAATGAATTTGTAAAAATTGAAGCAATAATATGCTCAATGACTAAAAAAGAAAAACAAAATACTAAATTATTAAATGCCAGTAGGAGACAAAGAATTGCAAAACGGAAGTGGAACTACTGTACAAGATATAAATAAATTTATAAATTCATATGAAATGACAAGAAAATTAATGAAAAAAATGCAAAATAACAAAGGTGGAATGAAAAACATGATGAAGGGATTAGATATGAATTCTTTAAAAGGTATGAAATTTTAACATATGATATTAATTTTTAAAATTTAATATATACGCTTTTGAAAGGGGGAAAAATAATGGTAAAAATAAGACTACAAAGAGCAGGTAAAAAGAAAGCACCTTTTTATCACATAGTTGTTGCTGATTCTAGATCACCAAGGGATGGAAAAATAATTGAACAAATAGGAACATATAATCCAATGGTAGAACCATCTGAATTAAAACTAGATAAAGAAAAAGTAGCTGAGTGGATAAAAAATGGAGCAAAACCAACAGACACAGTAAAACGTCTAATTGAAAAGGAGGCTTAAATTTATGAAAGACTCATTAGAAGCAATAATTACTAGTTTGGTAAACAATCCATCAGATGTTTCTATTAATGAAATAGATGGAGAAAAACAGGTTGCCTTTGAAGTTAAAGTAGCAGATAGTGATATGGGAAGGGTAATTGGTAAAGAAGGAAGAATAGCAAAAGCTATAAGAACAATAATGAAAGCACAAGCTGCAAAAGAAGGAAAAAAGATTACTATAGAATTTATTGATTAAGGTATTTGAAATGGAAGAATATTTTGAAATAGGCCAAATTGTAAATACATCTGGATTAAAAGGAGTTATAAAAGTAAAACCATTTACAGATGATATTACAAAATTTAATAATTTTAAGACAATATATATATCAATAAAAAAAGAGCTTAAAGAATTTAAAATAGAACAAGTAAGATTTAGCAAGAATATGGTATTCCTAAAATTAGAAGGAATAGATACCATAGAAGAAGCAGAAAATTACAGAAATTCTTATTTAAAAATAAAAAGAGATAAAGATGAAAAATTGGAAGAAGGATCTTACTACATTGTAGATATTATTGGATGTAAAGTTTATACTGATGAGAACAAATTATTAGGAAAAGTAGACGATGTTTTCTCAACTGGAAGCAATGATGTATATGTTGTAAAAGATGAACTTGGTAAACAAATATTGTTACCAGCGATTAAAGAAGTAATAAAGAAAATTGATGTTAAAAATAAAACTATGATAGTTCATCTGTTAGAAGGGTTACTATAATGAGGATTGATATACTTACACTTTTCCCTGAAATGTTTTCTAGCTTAAATGAAAGCATTATAGGAAAAGCAATAGAAAATAATTTAATAAAAATTAATTTAATTAATATTAGAGATTTTTCTAAAGATAAACATAAAAAAGTAGACGATACCCCATATGGTGGCGGAGCAGGAATGGTAATTAAACCAGATGTTGTATATGATGCATTTAAATCAATAAAAAGTAAAGATGCAAAAACAATATATTTGTCACCACAAGGTAAAGTACTTAATTCAGAAAAAGTAAAAGAATTATCAAAAGAAACTCATCTTGTGTTACTATGTGGTCATTACGAAGGAATAGACCAAAGAGTATTAGATGAAATTGTAGATGAAGAAATATCAATTGGAGATTATGTTTTAACAGGTGGAGAATTACCTGCAATGGTACTTATAGATTCAGTATCTAGATACATACAGGGGGTAATTAGCAAACAATCTGTAGAAGAAGAATCATTTTCAAATGGATTATTAGAATATCCTCAATATACAAGGCCAGAAATATTTTTAAATAAAAATGTACCAGAAATTTTAAAATCTCGGAAATCATAAAGAGATTGCAAAATGGAGAAATGAAAAATCTATAGAAATAACTAAAAAGAAAAGACCGGATTTGATATCTGGAAACAAATTTAATGAAAAGGAGGTTCAGTAATGGACATTATAAAATCAATTGAACATGAACAAATGAAAAACAAAATCCCTGTACTTAATGTCGGAGATACAGTAAAAGTTCATGTAAAAGTAAAAGAAGGAAACAGAGAAAGAATACAAGTGTTTGAAGGAATAATTATAAAAGTACAAGGTGGAGGAGTAAATCAAACATTTACAGTAAGAAAAACATCTTATGGCGTAGGTGTTGAAAAAACATTTTTAGTTCACTCACCAGCAGTAGAAAAAATTGAAGTAACAAGAGTAGGTAAAGCAAGAAGAGCAAAACTTTTCTATTTAAGAGATAGACTTGGTAAATCTGCTAAGACTAAAGAAAAAATTGGTGCAAGAATTGAAACTAAAGAAGTTACAATTAAAGAAGAATTAGTTGAAGAACCAGTAGCAGGAGAAGCTGCTCCTGTTGATGAAGAAACAGCAGAACCAGTAGAAGAAGTAGCTAATGAAACACCAGTAGTTGAAGTAGCTAAAGAACCAAAAACTGAAGAAGTATCAGCTAAAGAAGAACCATCTAAAGAAGAACCAAAAGCTGAATAATAAAATATAAAAATAAAACGAGTAATACTTTAGATTTATAAATAATCTAAAGTATTTTTTATTGTATGGGAAAAAGTTAAAATATAGCGGAATGCTGGTTTTGGTAGACTTTATTGTAAAATGCAAAAAAAATACATAAAAATGTCATGAAAATGTCATAAATTAAAATAAAAAATTAAAAATGTAGAAAAAAGTATTTCCGTAAGTAGTTAGAGAACGCTTTTTTTATACAATAAATGTATGAAAAAATATGCCATTGATTTTATAAAAAAAACCACTATAATAATAAGTGAAAAAATAGACTAAAAAGGAAGAGTAGGTATATGAAAAAAGTTAAAATTTTATTAATATCATTAATATTAATTGTAACAGGTATTTTCTTTAGTTATATTAATGCTGAGGGAGCAGATCTTAGTAAAACCACAAAAGAAACATTGCAATTAAAATTTAGCAAACGGTAGACCATTTGAAAATGCAATAGGTGGAGTTAACCCTATATATCAATATACTGTGAATTCTAGTGAGAATATTGATGTTAAATATACAGTAGGTAAGATATATGATATAGAAGACATAGAAACTAAAATTCTTATGAAAAGATTTGTTAGAAATTTTGCTACATTAGATACAGATATATACGCATATACTGAAACATTTTATTGCTTGAGAGGTGGAGTAGGATTTGGGGCATCTACTGTAAGTGATGTGTCAGAGGATGCAGTTACATATAATAAAATTGCTGAAATGCACGAAAATCCAAAAGCAATAGCAGAAAAAATGAAAGACTATAGTGATAATATAAAATGGAGTAGTCAAGATGTAGCTAGTGGCGAGTTAAAAGTAAAATTTACTGTTCCTACTGATGATGAAAATGGGGATATCACTAATAAAGAGTACGAAATTAATTTATATAATGCAGTATTATGGATAATAGATGAAGCATATTTACCAACAGATAAAATAAATGAAAGCAGTAAGGTATATGATTCAGCTGAATACAAAAAAGAATTATTAAGCAAAGCAGGAATACCTATAACACAACAAAAAGATATTACAGCAAATGATATAGAAGTAATACAACAATTAGCAATATGGTATTTTACAAATTATGATGAGCAAAAGAACAATATAAATCCAACAGTATCACAAAAAACAATGTATCCAGCACAATTTTTAAGTATAAATAGCGAAAATAACATCGGAAATCAAAGAGAAAATAATTTAAATAGACTTTATCAATATCTTGTATACGGTGCAATACAAAATGCAGATACATATAAAATAGAAGCTGAAACGAGAAAAAGAACAAAAGAAGTTGAAAGTAATAAATTTGATAAAGCAGAGCCATTAACAATAAAAAGTGATACTGCAGGACAAGATGGACTTTATGATTATTATGAAATAGGACCTATTAAATTTACTGGAAGCGAAGGAAAAACAGTTGATGCATCTAGTATTGTTTTATATGATGCAACAGGAGAGGTAATACCTAAAAAAATTGAAATAGAAACAGAAGATGAGGAAGAGAGTCCTTATTTAAACACAAAAGAATCAGTAAAAAAATCTAATGTAATACATGTTGTTTATAAATTTGTAAATAACGAAGGCAAAGAAGTAACAAGTTTAGAAAAAGGAAAAGAATATAAAATAAGAATATATAAAGTTTTTGAAAAAGGAAATACATCAACTGATTCTTTTCCAGAAGAGTTTAATGAATATAAATATGATATGTCTAAATTTAAAGTAGAAGCAACTAGTACATATTCATTAACAACAGCAACTTTTTATAGCCATGACAGTAATAGTCAGCCAGTTGTAGAAATAGAGAAAGAAAATAAAACTGAAGGGGATACAATAGAAACTGCAGAATTTGACTTATCATTAAGAAAATTTATAACAAAAATAGGTGAAACTGAAATATCACAAGAAAAAAGTAGAGTTCCAAAAGTAAATGCAGACACATTAATAAGTGGAACAAAACCAAGCAATGGTAATACGGAAAGTAATGGAAAAACAGAACATACTGCAACATATGAACATCCAAAAAATCCTTTATTAGTAAAAACAGGAGATATAGTTAAATACACAATAAGAGTATATAATGAAGGAAGCATAGATGGAAAGGCAACTAAAATAACAGATTATTTACCAGATGGACTAGAGTTTATAACAGAAAGTGAAACAAACCAAACATATCAATGGAAACAAGATAGCAACAATAAAAAAGAAGTATCAACAGACTATTTGAAAGATGTAGTTATTCCTGCATTTATAGATGGAAAAAATGAAAAATCAGAGTCAAATGCAAAATGGAAAAAAGAAAAAACTAGTGACAGTAAAAATATTTATTATGCTGATATAGAAATAGAATGTAAAGTAGTAGCAAAGGTAGGTGCAACAGATCAAAGTTTAAGAAATATTGCAGCTATTACAGAAGATAAAGATGCAAACAATAAAGATATAGATGATAGAGACTCTCAACCAGGAGATCCAGGAAGAAGTGATTATCAACCACCAGAAGATAATAGTACATATAAAGAGGACGATGATGATTATGAAGATTTAGTATTAAAAGCCAAATCATTTGATTTATCATTAAGGAAATATATTTCATCAATAAAACGTAATGGAGAAGAAGTAGAATTTGCGGATAGGACACCAAGTATAAATACAAAGACATTGATAGAAGGAACATTTGATAGAAAAGGT